>CAZMFS010000197.1:0-4506 GCA_964565585.1 uncultured bacterium | reverse complement strand
TAATATATTGCTTCCGCTGGTTTTAACGAATAATATATTTGCCTCTGTAGCACTTCCCTTTCTATCGGGATAGTTGCTGTCATAACCTGCAAAGGATCCTGCAACATGCGTACCATGACCGTGATTATCTACCTGAGTACAGGAACCTCCATTTATATCTGAGCTGCTCCATTCTTTACCGTAACCTGCAGAAAAACCGCCTGTTGATACTCCAGAACCACTCACAGTTTGATCCCATAAATATAAAATTCTTGTATCATTTGAAGCATTTCCATCAATCCTAAATGCCGGATGATCAAGATCAATTCCTGTATCGATAACTCCAACCAATACATCATCTGAAAAAGTTGAATAATCAGAACGGTTGTGTACTTCATCAGAATTGATTTTTGGTATAGCGATATCGTTTACAGGCTCTCTTTTTACCGACATTTTAACATACCCTATCTCATCTGAATCAGATAAAAAGGATAGTCTATCCAGTGGAACTCTTGCAGTAGCAATATCATCAGAAATTATACTGTAATCAAAGTCGAATTTATTAACTATGCTCATATTCTTAATTTTCATGATTACATTAACTACCTTTTTATTGTTAACAGTTTGAAGTTCCAGGTTACTTGAAGCTACCTTTTCTATGGTGTCCTTCGAGGCTGTAAAATTATCGGTTCTCTGTTTTACCATTTTAAGCATCGGATCAAGTTCACCTGCAAATAAAGAAAAAACAATAAAAACAAAAATTAAAGTAAAAATTAGAAATTTTTTCATAGTACCCCCTTTAAAGTAAAATCTAAATATAACAATTTAATCTATTATAATTCTTGATAAGGAAAAAGTAAAGTCTCTTTTATATCTTTTTTGTCCAATAATATCATAATTAATCTGTTAATCCCGAGTGCTCCCCCGCTTGAGGGTGGCATACCTATTTTTAAGGCATTTATAAAGGTCTCATCTATAGGATAGTCTTTTAAGTCATTTTTTCTTCTTTTTTTCTTCTGTTTTTTGAATCTTTTTAGTTGAACTGCCGGATCTGTTAACTCCTCAAAACAGTTAGCAAGCTCTATCCCCCCAATATACAGTTCAAATCTTTTTGCTACTGTTCTATCACTATTCTTTAATTTCGCCAGTGCTGCTAATTCTTTTGGATACTCATAGAGTATTGTAGGATGATCACCTCCGAGATTCGGTTCTATATCATTAACTAGTATTTCAAAAAATTTATCTTTCCAGTTTTTTGTTTCTCTTAATTCTTCTAGATCCTTATCCGCATACTTGTTAAAAGCCTGTTTTAAAGTGATTTTTTCAACATCAGTTAAATCAATAATTTTATTATCATACTCAATTTTGCTATTGCTAGCTAAATATCTTGTTAAATCAATTAAATCTTTTATTAAATTTTCATACGGTTTATACATGCGATACCATTCAAGCATCAAAAATTCCGGATTATGCATTTTCCCGAACTCATTGTTTCTAAAAACAGGGGAGATTTCAAAGATTTTTTCATGAAACCCTGCTGCTAACAATTTTTTCATGAAATATTCAGGTGATGTATGAAGATACATCTTTTGTTTGTTTCCAAACCAGGTTTCAAAGGAGTCAATATTTGGTTCCATAGCAGGATATTTAGTAAGAACAGGTGTATATACTTCAATAAAATTCTTTTTTAGGAAAAATTCCCTTATTTTTTGGATATATTCATGAATTTTTCTAAACTGTGTTTTTAATTCCGGATCATAAATCATTCTCTTCCAGTTTTCTCTACCATCCGGTTTTTTACCTTCTGTTAGTACTGAAAGATCTTTAACATATAACGTATTTTCTTTTCTATATGCCTCAGCTTCTACTATATCAAAATTATTAAAATCAAAATCTTTCTGGATAATCAGCTGAAAGTACCTATTAGTCGTAATTAAATATTTTTTTGATTTTGAACGTACTATACGACCACGGTATTTCATAATGAAATTTTCATTCCATCATAGGCATAAATTACTTCCAGCCCATTTTTGCACTCATTTTTAAATTTCTCCATATATCTCTGGCTAAAATGGGTTAAAATTAGCCTATTAACGTTGTGTTTTTTTGAAATATTTATAGCTTCTTTCTGGGTAGTATGTTTGCCCCTTCTAGCATATTTTTTATCCTCTTCCTTATAGGTTGCATCAAAAATCAACACATCTGCCTTATCAGCTATTTTATCTGCGTTTTCACAGGGCTGGGTATCGAGAACATATCCTATAGCTGTACCTTTTCTCGGCTCCCCCAAAACCTCTTCGGGTTTTATCTTTTCACCCTCTATTTCAATAGTTTTTCCATTTTGGAGTTTGCTATAAAGAGGACCGGGAGGAATATTTAATTCTTTAGCCTTCTCTACATCAAACCTACCCGGTTTATCCTTTTCTCTCCACAGGTATCCAAAAGTTTTAATTGTATGATCAAGTTTGTAAGGTTCAATGGAAACATTGTCATCTATCTGATAATTTGTACCCTCTTCAACCTCAATTATTTTTAGGGGAAAAATTACATTCCCTTGAATAAACTTTAAATTAAAATTTATATATTTTTTTATTCCTTTTGGTCCGTAAATTTTTAATTTTCTTTTTCTGCCATTTAATGAAAGTGTGGATAAAAATCCCATTAATCCAAAAATATGGTCTCCATGAAGATGGGAGATCATAATAGCTTTGAACTTTGAATGTTTTAATTTTACCTTCTGAATTTGATGCTGGGTTGCCTCTCCGCAATCAAATAAGTATATATCTCCCTCTCTTCTTAAAGCTGTTGCAGAATGATTTCTAATTAAACTGGGAACGGCCGATCCGGTCCCAAGTGTAAATATTTCAATCAAAATAACTCCTATTTAACTGAATTATGTTTAAATAGATTTTAACCAATAAATTTTTTATGTCAATTAATAAACCGGACTGTAAGGAAATAGATATCTTGCTGAATATATAAAATATATCCAAAAATAGGTCATGCTGAATTTATTTTGAACATCTTCAATATAATGCTGTTATCTTATTATTTATAAAAGATTATGAAACAACCCTGAAACAAGTTCAGGGCATGGTTTTTCAGGATGACTATAATATTTCTAAATTTCATAACTGTCTAATTTATTGAATTTCTTTACAGTCTGAAACTTTTATTAATTTTTGTTGACATTATGTTACAATTAACTAGTTTTTATGAAAAAAAGAAAGGATTGTTATGGGTCAAAAAGCTCCACGAAGTGAAAGATTAAAAATTGCAATTATCGGAAGAAGAAACGTCGGCAAATCTTCACTAATTAATGCTTTAATAGAACAGGAAGTGGCAATTGTATCCTCCAATCCCGGTACAACTACAGATCCGGTAGCCAAACACTATGAGCTTTTACCCATTGGACCGGTTACATTTTATGATACTGCAGGGATTGATGATAAAGGAGAAGTTGGAGAAAAAAGAATTAAAGCAACAAACAATATTATTTTTCGTTCCGATATAGCATTAGTTATTACAGATGAAAACGGCCTAAAAAAATATGAAAAAAACATTGTAGACAAAATCGATGATATGGATATCCCTTTTATCGTTATATTCAATAAAAATGATATTGATTCACCATCAAAAGAGGATATCAGCTACTGCAAAAAAAATAACTTAAAATATATATCTGTTTCCGCAAAAAAACAGCAAAAAATAAAAAAATTAAAGGAGCAAATTGTAACCATTGTTCCAAAATATTTTAAAAAGGAAAATGTAATTATTGGCGATCTAATACGTGGAGGAGATTTTGTTATTCTTGTAGTTCCAATCGATTTAGCCGCTCCAAAAGGAAGATTAATACTACCCCAGGTTCAGGTTATCAGAGAAATACTAGATAACGATGCAGTTGCTATTACTGTAAAAGAAAAAGAAATAGCCGAGGTTTTTGATAAAATTGATAAGAAACCTAAACTCGTGATAACTGATTCGCAGGTTGTTTTAAGGGTATCCCCCGATGTACCGGAAGATATTAACTTCACAACATTTTCAACGGCATTTGCCAGGTATAAAGGGGATTTAGAAAAGCTTGTAGAAGGTGCTAGAGAAATTGATAAACTCGAAACAAATGACAAGGTATTAATTGCAGAGGCGTGCTCCCATCATATACAATCCGATGATATAGGCAGGGTTAAAATTCCTAGGTGGTTGATGCAGTATACCGGTAAAAAACTCGATATTGATGTAGTATCAGGCCATGACTTTCCCGAAAACCTCGAACAATACAGACTGGTTATCCATTGCGGTGCCTGCATGATAACTGCTATAGAAATGAAAAGACGGATAAACCAGTGCAGCCGTCGAAAAGTTCCTATAACAAACTACGGAGTTACTATATCAAAAGTACATGGCCTACTTGATAGGGTAATCAAACCCTTCGGATTATAAATTATTCATTAATTACTTAAATATAATATCGGAAGCCCCGCTAGTTTCATAACTTTTAATTTGGGGATTACCATATACCTTCAGAGC
>CAZMFS010000196.1:0-4541 GCA_964565585.1 uncultured bacterium | reverse complement strand
CGCTCTCTATCAAAAAGTATCAGATTCGCCCTTTTATAAGATGCAAATCTTCTTGCAAAAGCAATGGTAAAATATTCGGGGTTTAAAATATTTGAACCGTCGCTTATTTGACTGGATGGTGCACCTCTATCCTGAAGTTTTTCCACAATTCTCTTGCGAATAAAAGATATCAGATGCTCTTTGCGGGTTTTATGTACTTCCCAGATTTCATCATCCGGTATATCCTCAATCTGCTCCCAAAGAGATTTGTCAGCCATGTGTAAATAATCCGGACCTATGTATCTATCAAAAAGATCCGCCATCTCATTACTTAACCAGCTCTGAATATGAACTCCGTTTGTTATATAGTCAATGGGTATCTCACTTATATCCCAGTCAGGATACAGACCCTTCCACATACCCTTTGACACTTCCTGATGAAGCTTGGAAACTGCATTGGAATATTTCGAATATCTTATAGCCAATGCAGGAAGCCAAAACTTACTACTGTCTTCAATCATACCATCTTTTAAAAATGTGTCTATTTTTATACCCAGGTTTTCAATTTCATCCTTAATATGCAGTTTAACCTTATCTTTATCAAAATTTTCATTTCCTTCAATAACCGGTGTATGAGTTGTAAAAATGGTACTTTCTCTAATAACCTGTTTGGCTTCTTCGTATGATAATTTTTTTTCTTCCATCAGCATCTTCAATCTCTCAATTATCAAAAAGGCAGAATGCCCTTCATTTAAATGATATATTTTTGGTTCAATATTTAGGAGTTTAAAAGTATGAAAAGCTCCCTGCCCTAAAAGCATTTCCTGTTCAATTCTTTTATCTCTGTCTGCTACATATAGATGATCGGTAATACTCTTAACATAATCAGTATTAGTTGCCAGATCTGTATCCAAAAAATAGATAGGAATTTTCCCGACCTGAATCTTCCATATTTTTACATCAATATCATAATTCTTGATTTTCATTTTAAATATCAACGGTTTATTTTCCTTATCCTTTAACTTTTCAATAGGTTTTAAATACCATTTATTTTCAATGTACTCCTCTTCCTGATATCCCTCTGGATTAATATACTGATTCAGATATCCAAATTTATAGAGCAGACCAAATCCAACTATAGGCATACCCATATCCGAAGCAGATTTAATAAAATCTCCGGACAAAACGCCTAACCCACCCGAATATAAGGGAAGTGATTCATGTAATCCATACTCCATGGAGAAATATGCAATAAGATCGCTTTTATCAAAATATATTTTATTATCATCTTTATCAATATAGTATCCCCTGTATTTTTTATATTGATTAAATTTTTCAAGAACATTTTTTAATTCATATAAAAACCCTTTATCCTCCCCCAGCTTTTTAAGTTTTTCATACTCAATCTCATGCAATAACTCAACTGGATTATAATTAAGATCTCTAAATAAGTTAGGGTCCATTCTTAAAAAAAGATTTGTAGCATCCTTATCCCAGCTCGCCCAAACATTGTATGAAAGCTCATAAAGCTTTTTTAAATTCTTCGGTATTTTGGGTTTTATATAGATATCCTTTAATTTCATCTAATCTCCTTATATTCTTTCCTCCAAATCAGCCATAACATTTATATAATATATATATGACTGCTCGGGGGAATTATATGGAGAAAAATACTTATGAACATCTCCATCCTGAAAATATTTAGTAGACATATAATAAAAATGATCCGATGTAGATAACTTCCTGGCTAATTCAAGAAGATCCTTGCGGTCATTATCTTTTATCTTTCTAAGAAGTTCATGATATGTATTTAAAGCGTTAAGCTGCATAGAATTTTCCATCCAGGCAGATAGATCACGTTCCATATCCGCCCACGAAACAGGTTCCTTTACAAATAATGTTTCGGGATCGTAATTACAGTAATTAACAACATCGGAAGGCCATGCGAATCTCATATTGGGATAACTTTCTACTCCTACGGGTAAATGCTTTAAAAATTGAAATATTCCCGTATCTTCCCACTGATGCTCTCCAAAAGTTTCATAATCCATAAATAAATTTAAAAACAAATTATACCCTTCTTTGTTATTAAAATCCAACCTGTCCACCCAATGTAAAAATTTATTAACTGTCAGTGGATACTCGGGCCAGTTTCTATCAGAAAATCTAAAAGCAATATCATCTGACAATCTATAGTATTTGAGCAATAGATACAGATTTCTTCTATAATCTTTATAAGCAAATAGTGGAGAGCGCCAACCTAATACTCTTTCTGCCCCTTCAGCTAAAATTACTTTGTATCCTTCTTCCTTTGCAAAATCAGCAATATTATCCTGATATATAAGCTCGGTGTTTCTAAAAGTCACAGGATTAAAACCAAACTCTTTTTCAATCATTTTTTTATGCATCTCTATCTGTATTTGGAATTCATCCCTATCATAAAGATACGAAAGTGAATGATAATAGGTTTCACCTATAAATTCAACACAGTTAGTTTTTGCAAGTTCTTTAAAAGATTTTAAAACTTCAGGAACATATTTTTTAAATTGTTCAATAACAACACCTGTAATTGAATATGATACTTTGAAATTTCCTTCGTATTTTTCAATTAAATCAAGAATTAATTTATTTGTAGGTAGGTAACATTTCTTGGCAACCTTTTTCATTATTTCTTTATTCAATTCTTCATCAAAATAATTCTTACCATTTCCTATATCCAGCACGGAAAACGGATTCAATCTAAATGGTTGATGAACCTGAAAATAAAAAACTAAATTAATCATATTACTCCCCGGTAAATATTTTTAATTTTTCTGGCGGCGTCTATCCACCTTAGCCCTTCTACTTCTTTTCGGGATTTTTCACCGATCTCTTTTGCTTCATCTGGATTATTAATTAAATATTCTATACTTTCTGTCAGCTTATCAATATCCCAAAAATCTACCTTAATAGCATTTTTAATTACCTCTGCTACTCCTGACTGCTTTGAAATTATTGAAGGAATACCAAACGACATTGCTTCAAGAGGAGCAATACCAAAAGGTTCGGACACTGAGGTCAACACATAAACATCTGTAAATGAAAATAGTTCGAAAACATCTTTCCTCCTTAAAAAACCTGTGAAAAGAAAATTATTTTTCAAGCTATAATAAGCAGATTTGTGAATTATCTTTTTTTCCATATCCCCGGAACCTGCCATAACAAATTTGGCATTACTGTGCTTTTTAACTATTCTATTTCCAACCTCAAGAAAATAATCCGGACCTTTTTGCAGTGTAATTCTTCCAAGGAAAAGAATTACCGGTCCCTTAAATTTCCTTTTTTTGTCAACCTTTTTATAGTCATCTACATGAGCATTATGAACAATATTTATCTTATTTTTATCAATCCCATACTGATTTGAAATCAAATTGGATGTATATCTTGAAACTGCTATAACAGCATCGGCTGCCTGTAATCCAGCATACTCGATTTTATGAATTCTTTCATCTCCACTAACAGATGACCTATCAAATTCAGTAGCATGAATATGAGCTGCAAGTTTTTTTCCGCTAATTTTTTTGGCAACAATTCCAGCAGGATAAGTTAACCAGTCATGGACATGAATTATATCAAAATCCAGTTTCTCGGCAAAATCATATGCCCTTATTGTAAATTCCTTAATTTTGCTAAATATATCCTCATCTCCTATTAAATTCTTTCTTATAATTTCTACTTCGCTTCTATACTTATTATCAACATCAGTAAAATATCTATGAAAACTTTCAACTTCCTCAAAGTTTATATATGTTTCCGGGTATTCAGCTAAACCGAGATGTATTATTTTTTCTTCTACATTCTTGAATCTGCCATCAATTTTTTTATCACTATCCAGGTATTTCACCGGTAGAAAATCAGCATCCTCAGGTTTTCTCATGGGAAAATATACCTCTTCTTTTGATGGCAAAACAAGATCTACATCCACATTATTTTCAAGCAGGGCTTTCACTATACCGTAGCATGCAGTGCCCAAACCGCCCGAAATTAATGGAGGAAATTCCCAGGAAAACATTAGAACTTTCATATTATCACATTCTTTCTATTATTTTTTCAATTTCATATATTGCAGCCACACTCCAGGCCTGCGCCGGAGATCCTTTCGGCGTATGGGGATCTATGCCGTCCCAGATCTCTGCAATGGATGCAATATGCCCCTTTAAAAAATCACTTCTAAAATTAATTATTATACTTTCTAATTCTTTTACAAACTCCTGCTTGTTTTCTGAATATTTTTCTTTATAAAGCCAGCAAAATACCTCGACATATGGCAGAAGCAGCCACGCCCAAACTGTACCCTGATGATATGACATATCCCTCATTGTTTGATCTCCTAAATATTTCCTCTTGAACTTATTATCAAGTCTTGATAGAGAACGTAAACCATACGGGGTTAGCAATTCTCTATTGGTGTAAGAAAAGGTATTTTCAACTATTTTTCTCTTGAATATTTTGAATGGCAGAGATAACCCTATAATTGCGTTGGGTCTTATTTCACCTATCTGTTCATCTTCATAAATCCGGTC
>CAZMFS010000195.1:0-4561 GCA_964565585.1 uncultured bacterium | reverse complement strand
ATTTTCTATATTTACAACTTTAAATTTTCCTATTTCTTTCTGTTTTTTTAATTGATTAGTTGACAATCGAAATCCAGCTCTGCTGGATAGCTTTTCATAATTTCTTTATATGGTATTATAAGATGGAGTGATAAACAGTCCTAAATTCAATTCTATGAATAAGGACGATCTAAAATATCTTCCACTCCTTCTTTTTTTAATTTTCTACTTATCATAAAATTTAAAATTGGAGGAAACCATTTAATAGGTATTGGAAGAGGAATAGGTAAATTTAAAGACTTTCTTATAGTCCCTGAAGAAACTTTCTCTTCATTAACAATTTTTTCTACCACTTCATCCAATGACTTACGAATCCACCTGCTAGCAATTCCTAATTCATTTAGAGGTTTTCCCTCGATAATAGAAGATACACCAAAATCAACTGCCCCCTGCCAATCAAACCCCATAGTTCTGGCAAAATTATGGCATATCTCTATAGCTGGTTCTCTATGTATTTTTTCCGGAAATCCCGAATGAATTATAGCAATCAACTTCTTTTCGTGAAATATTTTATTATCCTTATAAGAATATATCTGCTCAAGTGTACTTATCAAAGGATAGGATAAGCTATCAATATAAACCGGTACACATAGCAGTAAAACATTATTTTGAGAAATATCTGTCATTAAATCAGCAAATCTTTGTTCATTTTGATAAATCTCACATGCGTTGTAAGTGTCAATTTTAATATCGTAACAGGAAAATTTTTGTTGCAGGTAATCAACCATCGCTTTAGAAGTACTATTATGCTGAGTACTACCAATTAAAGCTGTTATTCTCTGATCTTTATACATCTATACCAACTCCTCTAATTTATCGGCAATTTTATCTTCTAACCCAGCTAGCTCTGCATTCTTTTCAATTGTTATGGATGCAAATTTTTCCATTACCATATTAACAGCATTTCGCTCCGTTAACTTTCTAAAAGTTTTCACTGACATTTGAGATTCGCCTTTTAAAACCCCAATAGAAAACAAATTTGGCATCTCTTTATATCTATTTTTATGATGTAATTCTCCTTTGTAAATTGTATAAACCGGGATGTCTAATGGTATGAAACGGTCAATTACCTTTTTTAGTTCAGAATGATAGCTACCAAAACTTACAGGAGTAAGAAAAACTAACAATTTTGCCTGAATCAACTTAGGATATAAACTCTGCATATCATCCTTTTGTATACATAACCCAGGTGTTTTAAACTGACAGGCTAAACATCTAGTACCAATACAGGTATTAACATTCATTTCTCTTACATCAATCCATTCATAATTATATTTCTCCGTCTGTAAATTTTCCTCTAATACTGTTTGAATTCTTTCATAATTTTTTGTCTTTTTGGGCAAAGCATTTAAAATTAAAATTTCCATCTCCAATCTCCTCTTTTTAAGAATATCTATATAATAAGACTAATAAATAAAATTTTAAGAAGTATTTATATATTGTATTTAAAAAACTTAATAATTTATCTTATACCATTGTGATATTCAATTTAGCTATTTGCTTCATTGAATAATTATTATGTAATGTTGTAAAATCATCAAAAGCTGATTCAATTGTTACTTAAGCTTTTAGCTTTTCTTCACAAATTAATACATTTTATTTTAATTTTTTTGACCACTTTTTTATTCGACTTTTACAAATTCTCACTGGAAGTCTTTGATTAATTTCTAGAAGTAACTCCATTTTTTCTATAGCAATTTTATAATTTATTATATTATGTTCTAATAATTTATCAAAAACCCAGACAATACCATGAACCTCTATTTCAGCTTTTTCTATCAATTTTCTCATCAAATTATCACCTGTTAAAAGTATTCCTTCTTCTTTTTTAGCTAAAAAAATACATGACGAATCTGTAAATGATAATCCATTATTAATATTTTGAATTTTACTCATTTCATTTAATTCAGAATTTTTAAATTTTACAATATTGATTTTTTTCCCCTTCGTTATTAACTTTTTTACAATTTTTTTCTGTTTAATATCATCTGTATCATTTAATTCTTTTATTACAAAATCTGTTGTTTGAAAAGATAAATCTAATTTTAAAAATTTTTCTAACAAATCAATATTAATTAAATCAATAAAAATATTTGCATCATTTATAACGATTTCTTCTTTTAAATCGGGCATACAAAATCTTCCCTTATTTGATAAATTGATTTATTTGCCAAAGCTGCAGCTTTTGATAAACTGATCAAATTCAATGCTAGTGCTTTATTTAAAAGCTGTTCAAATCTTTCAGAATATTCTATAGAAGAATATACTCCGGGTTCATTCTTTTTCCATCCCTTTTTATTTAAATAAATATAAAACTTCTTTCTTGAAGTTTTGGAGATAATTTCTAAATTATATAATCTTTCTACAACTCCCTGTAATGAGATACCATAATTTTCTTTGATAGTGATTAATTCCCTTAAAGATATTGAAGTTCTTTTTCTTCCGAATTCAGTAAATATAATTTTTTGGGGTAATAAAAAAGCTCCTGCAAACTGATTACATAGTTTTTCTTCTTTATTTTCAAATTCAAATAATAGATGAGCTAATTCATGGCTTAAGGTAAACCTTTTTCGAACATTATCAAAATTCTTATTTATTACTATAAAGTAATTACCATTAGAAAATGAAGAAAGGCCATCAAAATTCTCATCAACTTCTACTTCTATTATATGTATTCCTTTTTCTTCAAGTAATTCACTTAAATTCAATAAAGGATTTTGTAATCCAAACTCCCATTTTTTTCTTAATTTTTCAGCAAATCTTTCAGCCTCTTCTTTATTATTTATAACAATATTTTCAAAAGGATTTTTAAAATCTTTTTTACTTCCAACTATTTCTTCTAATTCAATATATCTTTCTAATTTATCGAGTACTTCAAATTTGATTTTATCTTCATTCTTTTTTGATAGTTTAGTTTTTTTCCTAAAATTTAAAGATTTCAGTTCATTTTTAAAAGGTCTAAAAAAATAATCTATTTTTACCTCCAGGACTTCAGCCAACTTATTTATAATAGAACTACCTGGATTCATTAAATTTCTTTCATATTTACTTATAGATTGCTTGCTAATTTCTTTATTTAATTTTTTGGATAATTTCTCCTGTGATAACCCTTTCATTTTCCTGGCAATTTTAAGTCTTTTTCCTATAAAATCCATAATATTTCACCTCCTTTGTTTACATTATAGTATTATTTGTCTTTTTTGTCAACCTCGCTAAATTAATTTTAAATTTTATTTCCAAATTATTTCTTTAGCCATAATATCTTTACAAAAACTAATTAATAATTATACTTATTTTAAGTAGGTGGTTATTATGAATATTAAAAAAGTATTAAATAAACTCAAAGATACTGAAACGCAGACTCTGGATGGAAATTTAATTGAACAACTTATAGAAAATAAGAGAAAATCATCACCAATTCTATTAAAAGAATATAAGAAAACAGTTAAATTAATTAAAAATAACGAATATGAACTTTATAATAATTACAATATAATACTTTTATTTATACTAACCAAATTAAAAGTTAAAAAAGCTTTAGATCCATTTATTGAAACATTTTATTTAAAATATGAGGTGGTAGATACCCTTTATGGAGATTATATTACCGAAAGTTTTCCAAACATTTTGGCAACTTTTTTTGAAGATAATCCAAAATTAAGAAGAAAGATTATTTTTAAAATAGTAAATAGAAATAATTTTTATGATTTTATAAGAAGCAGTACAATAAATTCTTTAAAAATATCCTACATTGAAAATGATATAGATGATAAAGAAATTGATAGATTTATTTCCAAATTAATAAATAAGGATGAAATTATTAACAGCGAAATCCTTTTAACAGAATTAGTTATCTTCATTGCAGAATTCAGTATGTCAAAATATTATAATAAAGTATTAGATTATTATAATAAAGATTTAGTAGATTCAAAATTCTTTGATTTGGATGCTTTTGAAAAATTTTATAATGAAAAAAAGAAAATTTCTTTAAGTAATTTTGAAAAAATATTAAGATTTAGAGAACCTAAAATTAACGATATATGCTTTTGGATTAATTTATTTGACCGTTATGAAGAAGTAAAACTTACAGATAAACAAAAGAAAATAAGAGAAAAGAGAAAACAAATAAGAAAAGATATAATTCATAAATTATCGTAATTGTTGTATAAATTTATGAATTGCTTCTATTTATATAGTTCAATCAGCAATAATCACAATTGGATATTTTATTATTTATAATTTTTTTATTATAAAGTACAAGAGCCCCTAAAGTATTAAGCAATTAAAATTCACTACAATCAATTATATAAATAATTTTTTTGTTTCCATTTAAACTGAGGTATATATTTATTTTTAATATATTCTCTATTATTTTAAATTGTTAAATTGACCATCGTGAATCGCCAATCGAAATCCAGCTATGCTGGATTGCTGAACTGTTCTATTTATTTTACAAATTAAAAAACGATATACTGGTTGGAATTTGTTAATATTATTATTATAATAAAGAATTAGATTAATA
>CAZMFS010000194.1:0-4594 GCA_964565585.1 uncultured bacterium | reverse complement strand
AATTGACAATCGATAATTGTTAATTGCCAATTGAAGAATTGAGAAAGTATTCTTAACATATCCTTTTACTCCTTTTTTATTACTTTTTACGAGTCACAAATCACTCATTACTGTTTTTTTATTTTTTAATTGACAATCGATAATTGTTAATTGCCAATTGAAGAATTGAGAAAGTATTCTTACATATAACCTTCCTTTCTCAATTCTTCTAACCCTCCCCCATCTTCCTTATCCTGGGCTCTGCCGGATCTTTCGGCTATATTGGAGAGTTTTCCACTTTTTAACTCCTCAATAATTTCTTTTGGATTTTTTGCAGTTGATTCTATTGGGAAAGTACACGGCTTGCATCCGAGCGATCTGTATCTTGTGCCATCTCCACGATCATAATATAATGAAACTGTAGGAATATTTTCTCTTTCAATATATTCCCATATATTTAGCTCCGACCAGTCGAGTATCGGATGTATTCGCACATGAGTCCCGGGGGCAAAATCAGTTTTATACTGGTCCCAGAATTCAGGTGGCTGTTCTCCAATATTCCAGTCATTATTCTGGTCTCTGGGAGAGAAATACCTCTCTTTGGAACGGGTTCCTTCTTCATCTGCCCTTACTCCCACAATAACCCCTGTAAAAGGTTCCTTGTTTTCTTCCGCTTCATATTGATCCGTTTCATGATTGAATCTGTATCGTTTTGTCTTTCCGCTTAAGGTTTCTTTTAAAGCATTTGTTTTCAATTTACGGCAGCATTCAAGATGAGTGGCATTTCCTTCGGGAAATGTTTCTTTTTTTTCGAGAGCTTCCTCATTCTGTCCCACTATCATATCAAGCTCCCATTTTCTTGTCATCTCATCTCTGTATTTTATCATTTCAGGAATCTTATACCCGGTATCTATATGAACTAAAGGTATAGGAACATGACCAAAAAATGCCTTTCTTGCAAGATAAAGCATGACTGTACTGTCCTTACCTATTGACCAGAGCATACACAGATTTTTAAATTCGCTGTATGCTTCCCTTATTATATGAATACTTCTCTGTTCAAGCTTATCAAGATGATCCATTTTTGCTCCTTTCTTCAGCAATTTTAATCTTTTTATTGCTTGCTTTTTTAAAATACACAAAATCTAAGCGATTTCAAGAGGTAAAAATCACTGCGTGATTTTTGTCCTAAGTTGTCGGTCTTATGTCTTAGGCTTGAAAGGAATTCCTCCGAAGAAAAAACTTAAATGAAATACCAAAGCGGTTTTAAAAATCACTTCGTGATTTTAAGTCTAAGTCAAAGCTAAAGTTAAAGTATAAAACTTAAATCTCATTCCTTCGAAGAAATAATTAAAAGTACATCCAAAGCAGTTCTTGAGATTACTTCGTCAGATTTTTGAAAAAATCTTCCTCGTAATGACACAATAAAATTACTGACGTAATTTTAGTTGTTTGTTGTTCGTAGTTCGTGTTCGAAAAATCATTTATAAGTATTTAAATCTTATTATTTTAGAATTATTATTTTTTATAATCGACAATTGACAATCGTCAATCGAAGTCAGGCTTGCTTTTTCGTAATTACATTTTTCTGATACTAATTTCTAAAATCTCTTTAGAGATTTTTTAATTCGCTATTTGCAATTTAAAAATCATATTACAGTATTGTAATAATTTCCTTAATAAAAGATTCGAGATCTGAAAGATTGTTTTTTATTATTTGATAAATTTGTTTATCATCTATTTCATTATATAGATGAACCAACCTATTTCTGAACTTTATCATTTTTATATAATTGGATAAGTTTTCATCAGAAATTATATCATTTTTTTCCAGTATTTTTAATGATTCTACACTTGTTTCGGGTTTTTTTAATCTTTTAGTAGCAATTATATGATTGGCTATATCAATCATTGCCTCTATTGAAGTTTGCAGCAAATACTTAGCAGCAGCGGGATTTTTATAGTCATTTACAAATTCTTCAGTAGAGTAATTTAAAAATTTTTTTAAGTATCTTAAGTTATTTTCAATAATATTTATTTTATCTTTGATTCGATTTTTATCCAGCATATTTATCCCTTAGTGCTTTTTCGTAATCATCATAGAATTTATCAAGTCTATATTTCTCATCAAAATAAAATTTTAACACATTTTCTATATAGTCATCTAATAGCTTTTTATTGTTTTCATAAATTAAATTACCATCTTTAATAATTTTATATCTTAGAAAGACAGGTATTTTTTTAAGATTTAAAACATCAATATTATCCGTTTTGAAAATTTCAGTTAGTTCAAAGAAAATATCTCTCTCAAAAGTTTCATCTTCACAAAGAACTGCAAAATCTACATCACTCATATGTTTGTTATATAGATCAGTACCATACGAGCCAAAAATATAAACTGCAGCTATATTATCAAACTTTTTGAAAGTGTTAATAAGTTTCTTAAGAATCTTTTTGTTTATCCGTCTTTTATTCATAACTTTAATATTACATAATGAAGCTGATATTGCAAGTAATTTTAGATTAAGACTAGGATTGAGAAAAAAATTTAAATGTAATCTCAAAGCAATTATAAAAATATCCAGTAATGAACCTAAAAGAATCGACAGAATAGCTTTTTAATTTTTCTCAATCAACAATTCAAGCTGTAAAGAAACGAGTGTTTTTTTAATTTATCAAACTATATTAATGTTAGCTTCCCTTGCTTATGGGACAGACTTGGCTGGAAACAAGTTCAGCATGACTAATTTCGTATATTTTTTAATATTACCAGCATTTATAATCATTTATTCAAAGGAATCTCTTTCAGGTTTTTTTCTTAATCTTAGTCTTAGTCTTAATCTAAAAAAATCGCTTTAGCGATTTTTATCTAAGCTTCTTGTCGCAACTATATCCGCCCCTGTATCAAGTATATTTTCTATTAAAACTTCTTCTATTTTAACCGGTGCTTCTACTTCCTTTTTGGCTATAACCCTCATTGCCTTTTCTAAATATTTTTTGGGGATAGGTTTGCTGCTTTTTACAGGTATTACCGGAAGTAAACCATTATTAACCCTCATGGTAGTTGTTAATATTCTAGTAGGATTGTAGAACTCCTCCTCGGCATACTCCTCTCCCGAAGGACATCTATTTCCCGTAATATTTTTTATCTCACCATCTTTAATCTCAAGCTCAAGTTCACATCCCATAGGACAATTAATACATGTGAGTAAAATTTTTTTGCCCATATTATCTCACCTGCTTAATTTCTATTTTAACCCGGTCACTATCAATATTTTTAATAACATCCCTGCCAAGATCAATATCTATCATCTCTCCCGGTTTAACATATCTTTCTTTTCTTGTATATATTTTATTTGATCCATTTGTCATAAGTAGTTTTACATTTTTTTCAGGTTTTTTACATCTGAAGTATATTTTCATATCTGTATCCTGTTCTATACCATCAATTATCTGGGGGACTACATATGCTACATTTCTTCCCGTTTTTATCTTTATCTTACTTCCTTCTTTACTATAGGTTTCTCTTATAAAATCAGCTGCATTGACTGCTGCTATTTCACTTTCTTCGGTTACCCAATCCACCAAATCATGTACATGCAAAACATTGCCGCAGGCAAAAACTCCATCAACATTTGTTTCTCTTGCCTCATTCACCACTGGGCCATTAGTGGTATTATCTATTTTTATATCTATTTGTTCGCTCAATTCATTTTCCGGGATTAAACCTATTGATAACAGGAGAGTATCGCATTTGATATTATAGGTGGTACCCTCTATAGGATTAAATTCCTCATCAACCTCTGAAACATCCACCGATTCAATTCTTTCTCTCCCATTTATTCGGGTTATTGTCTGGTTTAACCTCAAAGGGATATCAAAATCGTTTAGACACTGAACTACATTTCTGGTAAGTCCCGAAGAAAAAGAGTTTATCTCGATTACCGCCTTCACCTTTGCTCCCTCAAGATGCATTCTTCTTGCCATTATTAAACCTATATCTCCGGAGCCTAATATTACAACTTCCCTACCGGGCATATACCCTTCCATATTAATATATCTCTGGGCCGTTCCGGCAGTAATTACACCAGAAGGTCGGTCACCGGGTATAGAAATATTTTCTCTTGTTCTTTCACGGCAGCCCATTGCCAGAATTACTGATTTAGCATTTATTCTGAATACGCCCATTTTTCTGTTTACTGCAAAAATAGATTTGTCTTTTTCTATGCTTAAAACCATTGTATTTAAAAAGGTATCAATATCCGAATTTTTAACTTTATTAATAAATCTTTCTGCATATTCGGGTCCCGTTAACTCTTCATTAAAATAGTGAAGACCAAAACCGTTATGAATACACTGCTGAAGAATTCCTCCAAGTTCGAAATCTCTTTCAAGAATTACAATATCTTCTATACCTTTTTCATTAGCTTTAACTGCAGCGGAAAGACCGGCAGGTCCCCCTCCAATCACTGCTAAATCGTAACTGTATTTCTTCATTTAATTCTCCTTTTTTTCATCGCACATCGGAACACCGTACAAAGCACAAAGCTTAAATGTAACCCCTCAGAAGTAAAAAAATAAAATATCAAGTTAAAAAATACTTAAATCTAATTCC
>CAZMFS010000193.1:0-4605 GCA_964565585.1 uncultured bacterium | reverse complement strand
CGGTAGTCCAACCTGTTATAATTTGGCAGAAGATATTGTGTTAAATGATGATGTTTCAATTTATGACTGTCCTGTTGTTTTAAGAAGAAATTTAAGAAACATGGCAAAAGATCTATTTGAAATGGCAGGTAGAACTGATCCTATCGAGGAGAAAAAGGATAAGGATTAAAAAATCACTTTCGTGATTTTTTAATATTAGAATAAGTATCGGTATAAGATTTAAGCTCATTCCAGAGAAAAATAATTTAAAAAGTTATTTTTTAGAAAAACAAACTAGCCTGAAGTGTTAGGTTTTTCTGTTGTCTATGTACTCTATTCTGTTTTCTGTATAAAATCTCTATCAGACAAGACTGATTAAGATAGAACCGAGATTTTCGTTACTTGTTATTCGATATAGTAATAATTTTTAATATCTTTTAAATTTTTTCATGAAATATTAATTTATATAATAATTATATTGAAGGAGTAACATTCAAGCTAAAGACATAAGAGCTACCAGGCTGTAAAGAAAAGTCGAAAATGTCAGAATATTACAAAAAATGAAAATTATAGTCATTCTGAGCTTGTCTCAGAATCTCCTGTAAGTGAAATAATAACAGTAATATATAAAAGATGCTGAGAAAAATATTGAAACAACCCTGAAACAAGTTCAGGGCATGGTTTTTTAGGACAATGATTTATCAGCATGATCTATTTCTTAATTTGTTCTATATGTTCTACAAATTATCTATTTCTTTGAAGTCTCCTACGACCTATGACAAAAATCACCCGAGTGATTTTTTTTATTCAAAGAAATTACATTTAAATTTTTTTTCTAGTTCTAGTTCTGATTCTAAAAAAATTGCTACTGCAATTTTTTTTTTTCGAAGGTATTACATTCAAACTTTGTGCATTGTAAGATGTTCCGATGTGCATTGTTTTAATCATAATCCGGGGGATCAACTTCTGCCATTTTCTTAAGGTTTTTAAAGTAGGAGTAAATATATAAAACCATAATTATAGTACCGAGTCCTATTCCCATTAAGTCAAAGTATGTAAATGAAATTCCAAATATATTAATCATTGGAGGGGATTTTAGAAAAAAGAAAATAGTATTAAAAATTACCATAATTATTCTTGTTTCGGTAGGACCAAATTTACCGTAAGATAGCTTAAAAACATCCTGTATGTACATATTTATATACGTGTGTATACTTATCAAAAAATATGCTATTACTACATAAAATGCTACATACATCTGAATAAATGGTGAAAGTCCGGCTCCTAATCCAATAAACAGCACCGTTATTGCGTCTACATTATGATCTATATAAAATCCGTATTTAGGTCGCTGGATATTTCTATATCTGGCAATGTTTCCATCCAAACTATCTCCAAACCAGTTAATAAAAAAACCCAAAGTTGCAAGCCAGAAATAAACAGGTGATACATTGGTTAAAGCATAACCTATAAATATTATTACGGCCCCTGCAAAACCGAGATTGGTCATGTGATCGGGAAGTACTGATTTGGGTAATCTTTTAACTATCCATATTAAGATCTTTTTTTCCAAAGGCTGCAGTAAAGAACCGTGAATCCTACCTTTTTCTTCGTTTTCCGACATATTCTATACCTCCTATGATATATTTTTTATATTCTCGATTATATATTTGTTAGTATAAAAATCAAGTGTTAACCTCAAAAGTAATTAAATAAGTAAAAATAAAAATGCTGATAGCTAAAATAGTGATTTAATTATTAATTATTAATTATTTTGTATTAATCCCTTTTAATTTATTTTTTAGTTTATTTTTATTAGGTAGGGATTTCGATGAATATTTTTCACCGTTTATGAATGAAGCAGGTATTCTAATTCGTTTACTTCTTACTGCTTTTTTATAGCCTTCTGAGGGATTTTTTTCATTCGACATGCCGGCATAATATACATCAATTGTAATATTTTTATCTAATTCATCTTTTATTTCTTCAAAAATTTGCAGCAGCTTCTGGCATTTTTTTGTAGGAGGGGAAGCGAGTAATAATTCTATTCTAATACTAAAATTTTTGTTCATGATACCTCCTTTTTTATTTTATCAAAAAGCTCTATTAAATTATTCTGTATATTTTCCGGAAGAGATAATTTTTTTATTTTTTTTGATGCATTTTTAAGGGAAGTATTTTCTATTTTGTTATAAAAGTCCAAAATAGATTTGCTGTCTTGGACTAAAAAATCACCTGTTAGATAAACTTTTTTTATATATTTGTTTTTTTTATCGAGCTTACAGTGAAGATTAATTACTCCGCTTTTTGCTTTTTTTGAAACTTTAATCGAAGACGAAGGAAATTTTTTGTGGGTCCATTCATAAGTAGAATATTTATTTTTATATAAGTCATTTATTATACTAATTTCGTCTTTTTTAAGATTTTCCTTTTTTAAATCTAGATTAAAAAAGTCCGAAAATGAATTGATAAATTTTGTGATTACTTCTTCTTTTTTAACCCTTTTATCTAAAATATCATTTACATTTAGGACTCTATTTTTAACACTTGTAAATCCTTTATCAATGAACTTCAAATTTGATGGGCTCAAAACTTTCTGCATCTTGTTCAAATCTACATCAATGAGGAAGGTACCGCTGTGAGAAAAAGCCGAATAAAGTTCTATCTGTGCTGAACCATAAACTTTTTTGTTATTAACTGTTATATCATTTAAAGATGAAATATTAGCATCAATATCAAAATATTTTAATGTTTTCATCACTACTTTCCCGATTAATTCATATAATTTATCAGGATCTGTGATACTGAGGGAGTTGAAAAAACTTTTTTTATTAAAAAAAGCAGAGAAGCAAAATGAGCCATCGTCCTGATAAACTGCACCGCCGGGATTATGTCTTCTAATTACGGGAATATTATTTTTTTGACAGTATTTGAGATTAATCTCTTCATCAATATCCTGATATATTCCAATCCAAACAGATGGTTTGTACTGTCTAATTCTTAATGTGGAAGGAGTTATTCCTTTTTCTATCCCCCTTAACAGTGCTTCCTCTACGGCAAAATGCTTTTGAGGATCTATGATATTATCCCGTAATAATCTCCAATTATTTTTCATAATAAGGGCATTTATCCTTTTTACAAATATCAATAATATCAGAAAATTTACATACTGGCTTTTGAAAATTTATATTTTCATATTTATTAGAAAATATCTCAAAAAAAGTTTCAATTGCGGTATATACACTTTGTTTGCAGCATCTTACTCCCCCGTAATCACCCAGCTTCTTTAAACATGCTGAAGTGGTTTTAATTACTATAGAGCGTTCCGGAGCTTTTTTATAGCTTGATTTTAAAACAGTTCCCATTGCTGCTCCAGCGCTAACACATGCTCCGCAGTCACCTCGAAAGCCACAAACACCATAGGGGATATCTTTGATTTTTTCTATTGATCTAGTGATTATTCTATTATTAATATTTATTTTGATATCTATTTTACTATTTTTTAAAGCAGTGAGTATAACAGGTGCTACCAGATAATGATGTTCTATACCGTGGTTATTGAAAGACTGATGGGACATTATTCTGTTTGCAATTTTATATGGATTTACCAGTTTTGTATTTTTGCAAACTCTTTTTATTATTTCAACTGGTTCGGCAATTCTACATTCATCACAGATAAAATGGTTATTTTCACACTTCCAGTTTGCTTCAAACTCATTTTCACAGAAGAAGCAATTTAATTTACCGTTAAAATTCTTTAGGCTACTGCCACAAATCGAACATTCAAACTTACTGAAATCCATAAGCACCTCTTTAGTTAAATTATTTTGGTATACACCAAATTGATTATAGTATATATATTTGCGCATTCAAGTTTAATTGTAGGAGATTTTTCCTTGATTAATTTTCTAAAAGGTCAATAATATTATTGAATAAATTGATTTATAATTATATTTAATTATAATAAAAAGAAAAGGGGTATTTATGGAAAGAATTCCTGAATCAAAGTATGTTGACAATGAATCTTTTAGTAATCTTTTTAAATATGCTAGAAATTCATATAAATATCTGTGGGCTTACGGAATATTAAAAGAGGTATCAAAAAGCAAAAGAATAATTGAATTTGAAACTATTGTTAAAAGGATTTTTTCTAAAAGCTGGAGACCTATATTACAGTTTAATTTAAGTTTTGGGAAAATGGACAAAATTAAAGAGTCAATTAAAAAAATACAATCGAAATATGAGATACCCACAAACATAGAAAATGATAGGCAAATATTTAATATTCTTGAGGATATTAATGATGATTATATTTCGGATGTTATTAACAGCTATTATTCAAGTTTGCCCTATACATTTTTATCACCGTTTTATGGAGAAGTTAAAGGAATGAAAACCTACAATAAAATAAAGAAAATTATCGAACTTTCTAACAGCAAGGAAAAAGGGATATACAGTATTAATGATGACAATAAAAAAATAAAAGTAAGAAAGAAATGGTATAAATACCTGAATAATAACCAATTTAAAATTGAACAGTGGATTATTGAGAATTTTAAAAACTACCTTAAAAGCAAAAATTCCAATAAGACTGAAGAGATAGATAAACTATATAAAAATCAGGAT
>CAZMFS010000192.1:0-4630 GCA_964565585.1 uncultured bacterium | reverse complement strand
TACTTTTAATAAACTCTTTAAACCTTGATTCAAAATTTTCCAGAGATTCATTGAGATAAAAAGGAATGGAATACAAATTATTATGTTCCCCCATTATCATGTCCACAGTATTAATCAAAGAATCTGCAAGATCACCATGAGTTAATATAACACCTTTAATCATAAATCACTCTCCGATTTCCTCATATATATCTTCTAATTTTTTTAATCTTTTCTGAACCCCTCCCTTTGTTATCGGATTTTCAAGCCTCTCACCCAATTCAGCATAGGAGGCATCGGGGTTTTTTAATCTTACATAAGCAATTTCTTCTAATTTTTCAGGTAGATTATCAATCCCTCTTTTTCTATCTATTTTCTCAATTATTTTTTTATACTTTTCAAAACTATTAACCTGTCTTGTCAAATTCGCCATGCTGTAATTTGTTAATCGGATCGATTTATCTTTATCCTTTCTATAAGAAGAAAATTCAATCAAACTTTTCAATACATCTTTTAATCCTAACAAAAAAAATAGCTTTTTTAAATTCTTAAACCCCTTAATAAAAATTCTATCATTATACTCATAATCTTTTATATTAAACCCATTCAATATTTTGCTTAATTTTTTTTGAAACGGATTATCTGCTCTTATTTCGAGCTGATATGAATCTTTAAAATCAAATAGATACCCCTTATATAATATTAACTCTTTTACAAAGCTCTTTTTGCAGCAGAAATTTTCAAGTTTAATTTCAGGCAAAAATTCATCCTCTGAAGAATATATATCTAGCTCTGCCAAAATATCTTTATTAACTTCAATATTTACCCAGTATTTGTTTTCATCATAACTAATCTCTTTTTTATAATCTGTTTTAAAAACAATTTTAAACAATCTAACAATTCTTCTCATAAGAGCCAATTTGTTTTTTTTAAATTCAAGAATATATTTTTTATTTTTCAAGTGTAAATTGCCATATAGTCTAAAAGACACCTTTAAAGCAGTTAGGATACAGCATCTGTTATCAGGATGGTAATTCCTTAGCTCTTCTTTTAATAATTTATTTTTCTTCATTCTTTTTAATTTCCTTTTTTATTTTTTTTATTAAATCTTTGGTAAGCTTCATAGGAGTATTATATCCCTTTTCCTTAGCATATTCGTTTTTTGCAATAACCTCAATTATGGTACCAATATTCTTTCCAGGAGATATCGGAATAGTATACATCGGGATATCAATACCCAGAATTCTGTAAGTTTCTCTATCTATTCCCAGCCTTGTAAAGTGTTTTTTCTTATCAAAAAGAACGAGATTAACAACAAGATCGATCTCCTTTTCTTCTGCGACTGCTCTTAATCCGAAAAAATCTTTTATGTCTATTATACCAAGGCCTCTTATTTCAAGATAATTATCCGACATTGAAGCAGAAGTACCAATTAAGTGCTGCCCAATTCTTTTTACCGAAACAATATCATCTGCGACTAATCTATGATTTTTATTTACAAGTTCTAATGCGCACTCGCTCTTTCCGATTCCACTTTTCCCAACTATCAATATACCCTGTTCGGCTACATCCACCAGCACGCCTGAAACCGTTTCTCTTTTACCTAACAGATCCTGCAAAGAATTAATTGCAGAATACACTATATCATTTGCATTATTATTTACAATAAAGACTGCGATATCTTCTTTTAAGATGCCTTCTAATTTCTTTGTATTAACGCTGTTCTCTTTTTCAACAAGCAGAACTTTTATTTTACTTTTTTTAAAACTATTTATTATTTTACTCTTATGAGCAGATTTTAGATTTGTAAAATATTTAAGATCTGAGCTACTTAAAAAAACTATATCGATATCTGAAGACAAATACTTTTGATCGGTTATGAAATTTGAAAAATAACCCAGGCGGGGATGGGATAATTTCTCTTTCAGAATTTCATCTCCCCCCAGGCAATCTATATCTAGATTCTTCCTTCTAAGTCTTAATAAAAACTCATGGATTAAAGGATATTCATTATTTTTCATATTAAAATTTTGGATCTATCAGGCCAAAATTCCCATCTTTCCTTTGATAAATTACATTTACACGCTCAGCATTATTGTTATAAAAAACTAAAAAATCGTTATCAACTAACTCAAGCTGCATTGCAGCTTCTTCTACTGTCATAGGTTTTTTTACATACCTATCAACAACTACAATGTGGTGCCCCTCTTCAGTTTCTACACCTTCTTCTCTTCTTTCCATGTTTTGCAAAGTAAATTTTGTTTTATCAAACTGTCTTTTTTTATCTATCATTTTTTCTTTTAATTTTTTCAATTTTCTTTTTAAATGATCAACTGCCTGATCCATAGACTTATACATATCATCCGAAACATCATCAACATGAAGAGTACTTCCTGCTGTTTGTAGAGTAATTTCCGCTATTTTCCTTTCTTTCTCCACAATAAGAATTACGTGAGCAGAAATTATCTTTTCATAATACTTTTCCAACCCTTCAATTTCTCCTCTGATATAATTTCTTATAGCATCAGTTATCTGAATATTTTTTCCGGTTATAGCAATGTTATCAATACTCATACTATCTCCTTTCTTTTTTTACCTATTTTTTTCATAATATTCTTGCGCCATATATGAACTTCTTACAAGTGGACCTGCTAATACATCAACCCCTTTTGTTTTACCATACTCTTCATAATTATCATAGATTTCAGGCTTAACATACTCTTTAACAGGATAGTACTTTTCAGAAGGTGGAATATACTGACCAATGGTCAAAATATCACAGTTAATTTCAGCTAAATCATCAATTAAGCCATAAACTTCTTCTTTTTTTTCTCCCAGCCCAACCATTATTCCACTTTTAGTTAAGATATCTGGAGCTCTCTCTTTAATCTTTCTTAACACTGAAAGGGAACGTGAATATTCTGCCTGCGGTCTAATTTCATTATAAAGGCTGGAAACTGTTTCTAAATTATGATTATAAACATCGGGACCGCTATTTATTACTCTATTTATAATTTCATCTTTGTTATTAAAATCAGGTGTTAATACTTCAACTTTAATATCACTATCATAATTTTTAATCAATTTTACTGTTTTGGCGAATATATCAGCACCCTCTAATTTCAAATCATCTCTTGTAACAGAGGTCAGCACAACATATCGCAAATCCAGTTTCTTAACAGCATCTAAAATTAAAGAAGGCTCCTCTTCATTTTTTTCTGAAGGAGAACCGCTATTTATTGCACAGAACCTGCAGTTTCTTGTACAGGTATCTCCCAGCAACAGAAAAGTAGCAGTACCTTTAGAAAAACATTCTCCTCGATTTGGACATCTGGCGTGATGGCATACTGTATTTAAATTTTTATTTTTTATTATATCCTCTACTCTTGTGGATTTTCTTTTATCCTTTAATAAATTCAAAAACCATTTTGGAATATTTTTATTTTTAAACAATGTGAATTGCCTTTCCAAGTGCTTTTTCAGCAGCTTCCATTACACTTTCTGAAAGTGTTGGATGAGCATGCACGGTATCCCCAATCTGCTCTAATGTTAAATTGTTTTTAATTGCTAGAGAACCCTCATGAATAAGATCTGAAGCATGTGGTCCAATAATCCTCATCCCAACAACTTTACCATTCTTATCAGCTACAATCTTTACAAACCCCTCAGCTTCATTTGCTCCAAGGGCCTTTCCGTTAGCTCTAAAAGGAAACTTGCCGGTTTTAGCATCTTCAATATCATCTTCACTCTTGCCAACATAAGCTATTTCCGGATTAGTAAATATTGTCCACGGAATACTATCATAATTTATATTTTTTGAACTTCCATTAATGTTTTCGACTGCAATAATTCCCTCTTTTGATGCTACATGTGCAAGCTGGGCAGATGGAACAATATCTCCTATAGCATATATATTATTATTAGCTTTCATATGTTTATCTACTTTTATAAATCCGTCTTCGTTATAATTCAATTCTAAATTTTTTAATCCAATATCTTCTAAGACAGGTTTCCTGCCTATAGATAAAAGCATTTTTTCTGCTTCTATTTTTTCATCATTTTCCAGCACTACTGTCTTATTATTTACCTTTTTCACTTTAGTTTTTGTTAAAACATTTACTCCTTTTCTAGAAAGAATTTTTTCCATTCGTTTGGTTATATCTTTATTAACAAATGGCAGTATCGTATCTTCCATTTCAATCAACTTAACATCAACCCCGAAGTCAGCCCATATACTTGCAAACTCACAGCCAACAACACCTGCTCCTACAACTATTACACTGCTTGGCTTTTCTTTCAAATCAAGGGCCTGAGCACTATCGATGGTAAATCCATCATAGTATAAAAACTCAGGAATAACGGGCTCGGAACCAGTAGCTAAAATTATATTTTTGGCTTCTATAGTTTCATCTCCTGCTTTTATCGTATTTTTATCAATAATCTTTCCCTTTTTGTTTATTAATTCGATATTACGTTTTTTAAATATAAATTCTATACCCTTAACCATTCGATTTACAACCTTATTCTTTCTCTTTACAAGTGATTTAAAGTCGATCTCGGGATCTGAATCGGTTTTAATTCCAAATTTTTCTCCCTTTTTAATTTTACTTAACAGGTTCGAACTAGCTACATATGTTTTTGTAGGAATACA
>CAZMFS010000191.1:0-4635 GCA_964565585.1 uncultured bacterium | reverse complement strand
TTTTTCTTACTAAATTTCCCTCGATATCCCAAACCACAAAATCTCTTGCAAAAAAGTAATAGGGAACCCTATAGGAATAAGGTTTTTTAATTTTTTCTAAAAGAATATATTTGTTATCCGGTGAGACACTAACTTCATCAAACAGCCCTGCTGAACCTACTTTTTTAATTTTATCTTCTCTAAAATTATATATTATTATCTGTGAGCTGAAGTAATATCCAAACAGCTTCTTTTCAAATTCATTATTTATAAGGTTTGTATAAGTTCTCATCTTACTTTTGGATTTTTTGGTTTCCTTTACAACCGGAGAACTTGGCACCCTGCTCTTTCTGGGTTTTTGCTCTCTGTTGAAAGGAACAGATTTAACCAAAAGCCTATTATCATCTATCCAGAAAAAATTGCTTGTATCAAAACAATCGTTGACCCTTATCTTTTTTAATTGATGGTGTTTATTTTTTTTAACATCTCCGACAAATATTTTAATACCATCATCTGTTGATGTTGTAAAAGCATACCTTTTATTATTAGGGGATCTTTTAATTTCTCTTACAATTGTATCTTTTTCTAAATTTATCTTTTCAAACCTGTTATTTTTGTAATTATAAAATTTGATATCATAATACGGATACTTCTCAATAGGTCCATTTAGTACAGGTGATATCTCCTCTCCTGCAAGTTCATAAGTTTTTCTGGATAGAGTTTTTAAATCTATCATTTGACGGTAGTTAATCTTTACTCCAATTTTTTCAAAATTATCATATCTTATATATCCAGGCCAGGGGTTATTAAAAATATCTACTATTTTTTGAGGTGGTTTTTTATATCCTTCAGAGCCAAAAATTGAAACCACAACAATCAAAACTACGAATAAGGAAAACACTAATTTCTTTTTCACAATCTCCTCCTATTTTTATAGAATTATAATTAATTCGCTAACAAAATCAATAAGAAATTAGATAAGGATATTATTGACAATTACAAAAGTTAAGAATAGAATAAAACTGATTGAAAATGAAAGCAATTAAAAAATTATACGACTGGGTTTTACATTGGGCAAAAACACCTTATGGTGGTATAGCACTTTTCTTTCTCGCTTTTGCCGAAAGTTCTTTTTTCCCCATACCACCTGATGTTTTATTAATTGCCCTTGCCCTTTCAGTAAGAAAAAAATCTTTTCACTTTGCTTTAATTTGTTCACTCGGTTCTATATTAGGCGGGGCATTTGGTTACTATATCGGATATGAGCTGTGGTATGCTGGTCCCAGTTTCTCCGAATTTGCCGACTTTTTCTTTACATATGTTCCGGGTTTTTCCGAACATGTATTTTACAAAGTGGTGAGACTTTATGAGAAATATTCCTTTATGATTGTTTTTAGCGCAGGTTTTTCACCTATACCTTATAAGGTATTTACCATAACAGCAGGAGTAACCAAAATTAATTTCTTAAACTTTTTACTTGCTTCCACAGTAAGCAGATCTCTCAGATTTTTCATTGTTTCCTTTTTGATCTATAAATTTGGCAAACCAATAAAAAAATATATTGATAAATATTTCAACACTCTAACATTTATTTTTGTCATTCTGATAATTCTGGGATTTATAGCTATCAAATATATTTTTTAATTAAAATATATTTTTTCCTAAAAATTAATATCCTAAATTTTTAAAAACACCTTTCGTGAAAACTTATATTTTTTGCTAAAATTGTAAAAAAGTGTTAATAAACCTTTTTTAAGAATCCAGGTTCAATTTATAAAACTACTCAATACCGAACTCTGCATGAACAGTTACCCTAATTTCTTTTACTTTTGAATCAGTATTATAGATACCTCTGCTTGATACTTCGGTTGAATAAGGTTCTGTAATTTGGAAAACTCCTTGCCTTATAGATATTAATTTTTTTAGGCTTGAACCACTTTCTTCTACCATTTTTTCAGCCCTGCTTTTAGCATTTTTTGCCGCAGCAGAAAGAATCTCTTTTTTAACACTATCCAGCCTGGAATTAAAATAGTTTAATTTAGATTTTTGAATAATTACACCTTTTGCAACAAGTTCTGACGGGCTTAAAGCCATTTTTTCAAGCTTATTTATTTCTTCTGTAATAATAAAAATCGGCTGTCTCAGTATATATCCCGATACACCGTTTCTGGAATATTCCTCGCGGTAGTTTATCGGATTTATAGTTATACTTTCCTTTTTAATGTCGTTATCCCCAAGAATCTTAACTAAATTCGATTTCATTCTATCAAGGCTTTTGTATCCCTTTTTAAGCTCATTGAGACCCACCCTTTTTGAAAGGGTCAACTCCCATTTTAGAAGATCAGCTTCAAACTCCTTTTTGGCCATACCAACAACTTTTATTTTTTTTACATTTTTTCGGGTATTATAAAAGAAAATACCAAATACTGTAAATGCAACAATTAATCCTACTGATAATATTACAGCTACATGTTTTTTCATTTTATCTCCTATTTTTTATAAAATCATTAAGAATTTTTTGGTGATCAAAAGCTAGCTCGGGTAAACTGTCCAGTTTAAACCATTTATAATCTGAAGCATCATCCCCTGCTTCAGCGTCTCTACTATCCCCGGTTATTTCGCAAACAAATACCAGTGAGATAGTTCTTCTTTTCTCATCTCTTTTTATAGAATCATAATAATTAAGAAATTCTTTTATGTTAACAATCAAATTTGTTTCTTCTTTTACTTCCCTTTTAACTGCTTCTTTTGCTGTTTCATTCCAATCAATAAACCCCCCTGGTATAGCAAAACTACCCTTATAAGGATTATGCCCTCTTTTAATTAAAAGAACTTCCTCTCTATCATTTACTATAATTCCATCAACCACAGCTGGACGGTTTATATATCTTCCACATTTTGGACAGGGATTTAAATCATCAGTAATTGATTTTTCCATTATAACCCCCTTCTAAAATCATACTATTGTATAGCTTAATTGATTTAGGATGTATGATACTGTTTTCATCAAGAAGATAACCCAGAGTAGTTTTTAAAACATAAAAAAGTGCACGGTCTATATTTTTACTTAAAATGTCATAGGCAATTTTAGATTCTGGGTATTTTCTTTTTGGCTCAGCAAAATCCATTATATATAAAAGTTTTTCAATACTATTCATATTTTTTTCCGCAATTGTATGTTTTAGAATTGCACTATATATTCTATCATTACCAATATTCTCTTCTTCTAAAATATAGCAGGAAGCAGCTCCATGTAGAAGCAAAATATTTCTCTTCTCATAATAATCAGGTTCGTAACCAAACTTAATGGCATAACTTCGGATTTTTGGCTCTTTCAAATCCCTTGCGATATCATGAAATAAACCAGTAATTCTTGCTTCTTTCTTATCTACTTCAAATTTTTTAGCAAACTTCATCATCTCCCTCGATGTGCTTATTGAATGTTCTATTCTATCCTTCCGGTTTAGGTATTTTTTTAAAATATTTAACTCTCTACTTTTAATATTGCTCTCCTACTTCTGTTTAATTTCATTTTTTAACACTTCAATTGCTTTTTTTAGCTGACTATCTTCTTGTTTTAATACCTCCTGGGGATGATTTTCAACAAAAATATCCGGCTCTATACCCAAATTTTCCATATTTTTCATGTCCTTTGTAAGCCACTTTATATGAGGTAATCTAAAGGTTGTTCCATCCATTAACTGAGTGTTATATGTTCCAATAACCCCTCCTGCAGTAGGAACTCCTATAACTTTTCCAAGCTTTAATGCTTTAAATCCCGCCGGGAATATTTCTGCATTACTAAAAGAATGCTCATTAATCAAAACCACCACCGGTTTGCTCCATGAATATCCTGTAGGCTGTTCTGTTAAATTATCAATGTATCTACGCTTAGAATAAGCATATACATCTCTTTCCAAAATTTTAAGTATATGTCTGGCTATATTCCCACCGCTATTGTTTCTTACATCAATGATTAAGCCTCTTTTGTCTTTGGCATAGGAAGCCACCTCTTCCTTAAATTTCTTTAAGTTTTCATCATGCATTCTCCGAAGATGGATATATGCAATTTCCCCATCGGATTTTTTATTAACATATCTTTTATTTTCTATATTCCTTTCTTTTAAAAATTGATTGTAAAAATAATTCCGTGACTTTAGTTTAATCTGTATTTTTCCAGCTTTCTTAAATAATAGGTTTATTTCTCGTCCTTTTTTGCCTATCATTTTTCTATCAACCTCTTTTAGGCTTTTTACTTTCTTTCCATTTATGGCCAGTAATCTATCTCCTTTATCTACCTTTTTTGATATCTCACTTAGCTCTAAAATTTTTTCTACTTTAAGATTTGAATTTAAAGCTGCACCAAAATAGCCGGTTTCAAATTTTGTGTTATGTGACTTTTCTCTTTCTCCCCAGATACCAAGGTGTGATGCATTTAGTTCATCAAATACTTCATCAATTAATGATGGTCCTCTGTTTCTCGGTATTATAATTTTATACCACTGAACACCGTAAGGATAATGTACAATATAATGCTGATGGTGCATTTCTACCAAATGCTTGGCAACACGGTTAGTAATAACTTGAAAAGTCCACTTTAAACAAGTTGATATACCAATGTTATAGATATATTTTATATATAACCACATCTTCGTT
>CAZMFS010000190.1:0-4637 GCA_964565585.1 uncultured bacterium | reverse complement strand
AGGTCTTTTTTTAGAAACCATATCGTTTATTTCCCTCCTCCATTTCTTGATATGAATGCTTTTTAATCCTCTTTTCTTAACCATTCTCCATATTCAATTCCTTCTTTCCCTGCAGCTTCAATAATAGCTTTAAATTTCTCATCTGTTAACCATTCTCTTGGAGATCTTTTTTCTTCTTTTGTAAATATCCTGTCTCCAAATTCATTTTTCCATCTGTAGATGCTTTTCTCACTTACTCCTATTTCTTTGCTTAACTCTCTTATTGTTATCCCTCTTAAGTACAATTCTCTTAACTTTTTAATTTTAAAACTTTTGCTATATCCCATTTTACCTCCTTATATGTTTGTGCGATTTACGCTAACACATAAGGCTTGCTTCGGGATCTCCTTTTGTAAAAAATAGTAATATAAAAAGATTCCAGAAATGAGAAAGAATATAAATAATACATATCTGTCAGGTATTTTCATTCCTTATGCAATGTTCTTATGCATATTCCGACCGGAGTGAAACGGAGTGCCGGAATCTTCTGGATTTCTTTTAAAGTGTTTCCTTCGGGGAATTACCTTTAAGTTTTTTCTGGTTCTGGATCTGATTCTAAAATCACGTTAGAGATTTTTATACCCCATTGACATATTTTAAAGATTGTGGTATTATTTTCTTGCAAATTAAAGTCACGCAATTACCGTGAAAGAGGTGTTTCTTATGGAAGTAAAATTAAAAGATTACAATATTTCAAACGATAATAAATTTTTCTTAATAGGCGGTCCCTGTGTAATTGAAAATGAAAAAATGATTATGCAGACTGCAGAGAAACTGAAAAAAATAACAGAAGAACTGGATATATTCTATGTATTTAAAAGTTCATATGATAAAGCTAATAGATCTTCAATCAAAAGTTTCAGGGGACCGGGAATTAATAAGGGATTAAAAATACTTGAAAAGGTTAGAAATCAATTCGATTTGCCTATATTAACCGATGTACATTCTCCCCAGCAGGCAAAAATAGCTTCTGATGTAGTTGATATTATTCAAATACCCGCCTTTTTATCGAGACAAACGGACCTTGTTGTGGAAGCTGCAAAAACCGGTAAGATAGTAAACATTAAGAAGGGTCAATTTTTAGCTCCATGGGATATGGAGAAAGTATTAAATAAGGCATTATCCACCGGAAATGAAAACATTATACTTACAGAGAGAGGTGTTTGTTTTGGTTATAACAATCTTGTTTCCGATATGACATCTCTGGAGGTTATGAGAGATTTTGGATATCCGGTTGTTTTTGATGCTACCCACAGCGTGCAGAAGCCAGGTGGCTTGGGCGATAGAACCGGAGGTAATAGAGAATTTGTTTATCCGCTATCAAAAGCTGCTTTAAGTATAGGGATATCCGGATTGTTTATGGAAATACATCCCGAACCAGAAAAAGCTAAGTCTGATGGACCGAATATGATTAGACTTGAAGATGTTGAAGGTATGCTTTCTAATTTAAAAAAATTAGATAATATTATAAAAGAGGAAAAGCTATGAAAAAAATAGCAAAGGAAGTTTTAGATATAGAAATAAGAGAATTAAAAAGATTATACGATAGAATTGATGATAATTTTATAAAGGTAGTAAACACAATCAAAAATATTGAAGGAAGCGTAGTTGTTACCGGAATGGGTAAATCCGGACTGGTTGGTAAAAAAATATCGGCAACGCTTGCAAGTACGGGTACACCATCGTTCTTTTTACATCCCGCTGAGGCTTCACATGGAGATCTCGGAATGGTAAGAAAAGAAGATTTGGTTCTTGCGATATCAAACAGCGGAGAAACCGATGAACTTGTTAATATTTTACCTGTTCTAAAGAGAATGGGAATACAAATTATAGCAATGACGGGAAATAAGGATTCCGAACTTGCAAGATACAGCGATTTGATGCTTGATATTTCTGTTGAAGAAGAAGCCTGTCCTCTTGACCTTGCACCTACAGCTTCTACATCAACTACTCTTGTTCTTGGGGATATGATAGCCATAACTCTACTAAAAATGAAGGGATTTAAAGAAGAAGATTTTGCCTTATATCATCCCGGAGGAACTTTAGGGAAAAAATTACTATTAAAAGTTGAGGATTTAATGCATACGGGAAAAGAGATTCCAAAGGTAAATACAGATACACTTCTAAAGATGCAATATATGAAATAATGACAAAAGGATTCGGATTGACAACTGTTGTTAATGAAAAAGATCAGCTTATGGGTATTTATACAGATGGCGATTTTAAGCGAACACTTGCCAAATATGGTGAGATGAGTAAATTAAAAATGAACGAAGTTATGACGGAAAATCCAAAAACTATTGATAAGGATAGAATGGCAGAATACGCACTAAAAGTAATGGAGGACAATCAGATTACATCTCTTGTTGTTTTGGATGATAATAAAAAGGTTGAAGGTTTGATACATATGCACGACTTATTAAAGGCTGGAGTAGTATGAGTTTTGAAGATGCATTAAAAAAATTAAAAATGGTATTGTTCGATGTAGATGGGGTTCTTACAGACGGTAGATTATATTTGCAGGAAGATGGATACGAATTGAAAAGCTTTAATGCCAGAGATGGACTTGGAATGAAGATGCTTATGGATAATGGGATAGTTTGTGGAATTATCAGCGGAAGAGATGCTAAAACTGTTGATATCAGAATGAGAGAACTCGGCATTACCGAGGTGCATCAGGGAATATCCGATAAAATTGCAGTTTATGAACAGCTCAAAGAAAAGTACGGTTTAGATGATGAAGAAATTGCCTTTGTTGGAGATGATGTTCCAGAAATAGAGATATTTAAAAAAGTAGGAGTTGCATTTGCAGTTCAAAATGCTCATGAGCTGGCTAGAAACTATGCTGATTATGTTACAAATAATAACGGGGGAATGGGTGCTGTCAGAGAAGTCTGCGATCTGATTTTAAAATCAAGAGGGAAAGAACCTTACGTACCTAAGAAATAATTTTTTTAATTAGTATAAAATTCTAAATTATATAAAACAATTTATAAAGAATGAAGGAGGATTATATGGCAAAACTGCCAAAGTATTACGGCGGAAAAGAGACAGAACAAAAGTGGCAAAATTTTTGGGAAGAAGAGGGAATTTTTAAATACGATGAAGATTCTGACAAACCTGTATTTTCAATAGATACTCCCCCACCTACGGTTTCGGGAAGTTTACATATAGGTCATGTATTTTCATATACCCAGGCAGAAATTATTGCCCGTTTTTATAGAATGAATGGATACAATGTTTTTTATCCATTTGGCTTTGATGATAACGGTCTGCCAACAGAAAGACTTGTTGAAAGGGAAAAAGGAATTAAACCCAGAGATATTGAAAGGGAAAAATTTAACGATATTTGTCTAGAAGTATCAGAAAATGTGGAAAACGATTTTAAAAACCTGTGGCAGAGTTTGGGATTCTCAACAGATTGGGATCAGCTCTATCTCACAATAGATGAACGTTCAAGAAGAATTTCACAGAGGTCTTTTCTTGATTTATATGAAAAAGGTTATATTTATAAAAAGGAGAGTCCTGCTCTATACTGTCCAAACTGTAAAACAACTGTTGCTCAGGCAGGTACCGAGAGCAAAACAAGCCCATCAAAATTTGTGGATCTGAAGTTTGAACTAGAGAACGGGGACGATTTAATAATTTCAACTACGAGACCGGAGTTATTACCTGCACTTGTTGCAGTATTTGTTCATCCGGATGATGAAAAGTATTCGGATCTTATCGGTTCAAAGATTAAACCGCCTCTATTTGACCTTGAGGTCGAAATTAAGGAGGATCCGAAGGTTGATATGGAAAAAGGTACCGGTGCAGTTATGTGCTGTACTTTTGGGGACACTACAGACGTTGAATGGTTCAAAGAGCATAATTTGGAGCTCAGACAGGTAATTGATGAAACCGGAAGAATGAATGAATTGGCAGGTAAATACGAGGGTCTTATAATAAAAGAAGCAAGAAAGCAAATTATTCAAGATCTGGATAAAGAGGGATATATTACTGGAACCAGACAGATAGAACATCCCGTAAACGTTCATGATAGATGTGAACATGAAATTGAATATATTGTAAAAAGTCAGTGGTTTATAAATATAATGGACCACAAGGATGAAATTAAAAAGCAGGGAGAGAAGGTAAACTGGTATCCCGAATTCATGAAACAGAGATATACAAACTGGGTGGAAAATCTAAAATGGGACTGGTGTATTTCAAGGCAGAGATACTTCGGAGTACCCTTTCCTTTATGGTACTGCAGTGATTGCGGCGAGGTTATTATAGCAGAAGATGAAGATCTACCTGTGAATCCTTTAAAAGATGAACCGGGAAAAAAATGTCCTAACTGCGGGTCAAATGATTTTACACCGGAGAATGATGTGCTGGATACATGGGCTACTTCCTCTGTTACACCTCAGATAAACGGTAGATGGGGAGAAGAAAATGATAGGATGGAAGATATTTTCCCCATGAATTTAAGACCTCAAGCTCACGATATAATCCGTACATGGGCTTTTTATACCATCGTTAAATCATTTTATCATCACGAAGAAATTCCATGGAAAAATGCCATGATTTCTGGCCATGTTTTAGCAGGGAAGGGA
>CAZMFS010000189.1:0-4638 GCA_964565585.1 uncultured bacterium | reverse complement strand
GTGACGGAAGATATCTCTTCATACTGCATCCCCGTAATGCGTGACGGATGTGATTCCTTAGAAGCTATTCCAGGTAATGCCTTAGAAGAAATAATTTAATAGGTAATACCAGAGCAGGATAAAATTTCTGCCGCAATTTTTCAATGCACATCTGAACAACGCACAGAGCACAAAGCTTGAATGTAATACCTCTGGAGATTTAAAAAATTACTTACGTGATTTAGTTGTTTGTTGTTAGTAATTCGTGTTCGAAAAAAAAAGTAATGAAAATTCCTGACGGATAAAAATTACTTTTATTAAATCTTAGTTCAGGAATCTTCTGAAATACTTTTAAAATTAATCTCTTTGAAGAAAATATTAAAGGTAAGTCCAAAGCAGTTATAAAAATCACTTCGTGATTTTTAGATTAAGACTAAGTATAAGATTAAGCTTATAAGTTAGGACTTGAGAAAGTTCTTAATAATCACTTTGTTATCTTTGTTGTTCGTAGTTCGTGTTCGAAAAAACATTTAAAAGTATTTAAATCTTATTCTTTTAGGATTATTATTTTTTATAATCGAAAATCGACAATCGACAATTGACAATCGTCAATCGTCAATCGTCATTCGCCGTCCGGCTTACTTCATCGTAATGAACCTGAAAAATCACTCCGTGATTTTTACTTGGTTTCAACTACAAAATCATCAAGGTGACACGATTCATTTATCATTTTTATTAGAAACCCACGATCTTCATTGTAATTAATTATTGAATAAGATGCATTATTAAAGTAAAATTTCCAGAAGTAATCTTTTTTCATATTTAAGATATATCCCATCAAGCATTTCATCAAAGACCTGTGTGAAACAACAAGTACCCTTTCATAATCCTTTTTTACCAGTTTTTCGATAAAACTTCCAGCTCTATCATAAAGACTCTTTAGACTTTCCCCATTTGGAAATTTAATATCCTCAGGATTAGTTATCCAGATTTTAAACAGTTCCGGGTAATTTTTCTTCACATCATCTTTTTTAACATTGCTCCAGTCCCCGACATCCACATTATTTATTTCTTTATCAATATTTATTTCTAGGCCTTCCGGTTTGATTATTTCAGCAGTTTCATATGCCCTTTTAAGTGGAGATGAAATTAATTTGTCAAAATTAAAATTATCCAGTTTTTTCTTTAATTTTTTTGCCTGTTTTCTCCCATTATTGTTCAATGGATAATCAGTTCTTCCCCTAAATCTTTTTTCTTTATTACCTTTGGTTTCACCGTGTCTAACAAAAAAGATTTCCATTATGCCTCCCTTTTGTATCTTGATACAACATTTAGCGCTCTGTCCATTATACTAAATTCTACAGGGGTATGCCCAAGTGATTCACCATCTACTTCAATATAAACCTTTTCTTCTGATTCAATTCTAATATTTTTTGCCCTGTAAGATCTTATATTTGGATGTTCCAGTAAGGTTCCATTATATAATCGCCTTATGTTTTTTATAATTTCCATCCTGCTGATATTCTCAATAAAAGTAAAATCAAGAAGCCCATCATCAATTTTTGCTGATGGGGTAAATTGCATTTTACCCCCGCTGTATTTACCTATTCCTATATTCATGCTCAGCATAAATTCTTCAAACGACTTTTTATTCAGTGTTACTGTTACCTTTTTGGATTGAAAATTAAATAGAGTATACAGAATATTCCACAGATATGATAATTTGTTTCCTCTTGATTTATCTTTCATGCAATTTGTTTTATAGGTTACAGCTGCATCAAATCCCAGACCTGCAACATTTATAAAATATCTATTCTTTTTTTTATTATTATTCATGTATTGTACAAATCCAACATCGTGGGTAATTGTATTCTGTTTTTTTATAACTTCAATAGCTTTTTCATAATCTGCAGGGATTCCGAGGGATTTTCCCCAGTCATTACCTGTACCTACCTCTATAACCCCCAGTAAAACATCCCCGGGGTTTTTATATTTCTGCTTAAAGATGCCGTTTACTATTTCATTCGCTGTTCCATCTCCACCTACAGAAATTATTTTTTCATACCCATCTCTAATTGCCCGCCCCGTTATCGAAATAGCGTCTCCTCTTTTGCTTGTGAATATATAATCAAAATTTATCTTGTTTTTAGTTAAAAGATATTCAATATAATCCCATTTTTTCCTTGTCTTCTCAATGCCCGCATGCGGATTAACTACTGCAAGCCACTTATCCATCATCTATTCCTTTTTCTTTTATAATAATACTGATATAGATAACACTGAATATTGCCGTTATAAAGCTTTCTATTTTTATCCTCTTTTTTTCCATAAGCATGCCTAAAATCTTCATAGGAGGTTATAATATATTGCGCCCACCCCGGTTTATTTCGAAACTGTTCCCCCATAGTTTTATATAATCTCTCAATTTTTTCTTCCTTCATTCTTTCTCCATAAGGAGGATTGGTAACAATAAAGCCTTTTTCATCAGGATATTCAAAATTTTTAATATCCCTTTTTTTAAAATTTATAAATCTATTGACCCCTGCACGTTTTGCATTTTTTCTACTAATTTCTATCATTTTATGATTATAATCGGAACCAATAATTCTTAAATCTTTATTTTCAATTTCCTTTTTAGCTTCCCTTTCAGCCCTGTCCCATATCCTCTGGTCGATAAAATTCCAGTTTTTTGATGCAAAATCCCGATATAATCCCGGTGGAATATTGTTTGCCACCATTGCTGCTTCTATAACAATTGTTCCGGATCCACAAAAAGGATCAACAAGATAAAACTGAGGATTCCATCCGCTTATATATATCAGGCTTGCAGCCAAAGTTTCCTTTATAGGTGCCTGTCCCGCTTCAATTCTGTATCCTCTTTTATTTAAGCCATCTCCCGTAGTGTCAAAAAGTAAGAGGGCTCTGTTTTTATTGATATCAATGTTAATATTGCAATCCTCTCCCGTTTCGGGAAATTCTTTTTTATTATATGCTCTTGTTAAGGAATCTATTACAGCTTTTTTCCCAACTGATTGAAGCGACCTTTCACTCTGAAGTACAGATTTTTTTGTAGATGCATTAACAACTATTCTTCCATCTTCAGGTATATACTTCCCCCAGTTAATAGAATTGATATTATCATAAATATCATCAAAATCCCGAGCATCGAACCTATCAAGCTGCAGATAAACCCTATCAGCTGTTCTCAAATTAATATTGGCTCTTGCAATATCCAGCTCTTCTCCGCTGTAAAACACCTTCCCATTTTCAACTGCATTTATTTTATATCCCAGATTTTTTAATTCATTTTTAAGTATTCCTTCTATCCCGAAACTACAAACAGCAACAAAATTCAAATTTTTCAAATTTTCTCCTTCTTTTTTTCTCGTTTAACATAGTAATTTGCTACAGCACTTCCTATAATTAAAATACCTCCTGTAATTGATAGTATATCAGGAATTTCATTCCAAAATACGATACCAAAGATCAAGGCAAAAATTATATGCGAATACATATAAATTGCGACTCTGGATGCCTCGCAGTGTTTATAGGCAAGAGTAAGAAATATCTGACCGCCGGTCGCAAACAATCCTATCATTATTAAAAATATACCCTGACGTAAGCTGGGCACCTTAAATTCAATAAATAAGAATGGAATGCTTGATAACAACGCAATAAAAGAAAAGTAAAATATTATAACAAGTGTTGGTTCTCTTTCCTTTAGGAATCTAACTACAGTATAAGCTGCTCCAGAGGTTACCCCAGATATAAATCCGATTAATGCAGGTATAATAGTCAAATCAAACCTAGGTTTTATTATCAAAAGCGCACCGATAAATGCTATAATAAGTATGGGAATTTGAACTTTCTTTATTTTCTCTCTTAAAAATATTCCTGCAAATAGTGTAACAAAAAATGGAGATATCTTATTCAGCATTGTTGCATCTGCAAGATACAACTTACTCATTGCATAAAAAAAAGTTGTAAGACCAATTACACCAAAAATAGATCTTAAAACAAGGTATTTTCTATTCTTTTTTTTCCCAAGCAGGTTCGAATTCTGATAAAATTTATTTCCTAAAAATATAAATATAACAACAACAAGATTTCTTACAAAAACCTGCTGAAAAACAGGGATTTCTCTGGTTGACTTTACCATACCCCCCATCAAAGCAAAAAATAGGGATGACAAAATCATGAAAAATATTGCCTTAGGTTTATTATCCTTCATTAAATCACTTCCCGAAATGGATAATAACAATCAATTACTGAATTTGCAAGAAATTGATGGTGCATGGTCAATTTAAAAATTACCTTTACAATCAATACTCCAGAAGCATATAAAATTATCGAGCTTGATATACCCGCCTGCAGACTCAAATTATTCAATCTCCTTTTGATTTTATTTCTAAGGTGTTTTTCTAATTAACACTTCAGAGAAGTTGTTTGTAAAAGTACTGCAGAAGATTCCTGAATTCCGCTCGCATGTTTAAAAACTCTCTGCAGTGTTTTTTTCAGCACACATCCGAACAACGCACAAAGACAACGTACATCGGAACATCGCACAAAGCACAAAGTTTAAATGTAACCCCTCAGAAGTAAAAAAATAAAATCCAAAAAATAAAAATACTTAAAAATATCTATTTAGATTTTTCTCAA
>CAZMFS010000188.1:0-4657 GCA_964565585.1 uncultured bacterium | reverse complement strand
GTTTCAATTTTTTTAATTTTTTAAAAAAAAGATTTAATTAGGTATATTTTTAATATTCTCCATATTTTTATTCTAATTTTTTGGCCATCTTTTTAATATTATCCTTCAAAATATTTGACTTACTTTTATTTATCCCTGCTATTTTCTTTACAGCCACTCTACTTAAAAAACTCATTTTATCAAAATCATATTCGTAACCGAAATGAGCATTATATACCGAATGCGGTAATAATTTAGTCCCAAAGGAATCTTTAAAATATTTATTAAGTTCATTTTCTGACCCGCAGCAAAGGAATAATCCTATTTTTTTCTTTAGTAATTCTTTTTCATAATCTGAACAAAATCTTTTGATTTCTCTGTGAATTTTCCCCACATAAATAGATCCCCCTATAGCTATACTATCATATTTTTCTAAATCGATATCCTGCTTTTTGCGATTTTTTATATTTAATAATGAAAAATTCTTTCCATAAAATTTCCCAAGATTTTTTGCCGATTTTTCTGTAGACCCATATTTTGAAGAATAAATAATTAAAAGACTCATAACACCCCCAATTTTTATAAAATAATTATATAAAAAAAAAATATAATATCAATTCAATTTTTTTAAACAAATAATCGGCTAAAATTTAGTTATAAAATTCATATACTGATTATTATAAATTTCAAATAAAAAAAATACAAAATAAAAAAATAGTACAATATATCCATTTTAATCATCTGTTCATTTTTTTATAAAAGATTTGATTGGAGCTTATTTTAGGAAACTCTTTAATTTAATTTTCCTGCTAAAGTAGATTTTGAGATAAACTCAGGATGACTTTACTTTATACTATCATACTGATAAACCATTGTCCTGAACTTGTTTCAGGGCATGGTTTTTTCGGAATAACTCAAACTGATATTAAAATACTATTATTTCTTAAAAGAGAAACTCCAGAAACCCATTTAATTTTGAGAAACAGGTAAATAGATATAAAAAATTGTACCAGTATTCTTTTTGCTTTTAAAATTGAGAAAACCATTGTGATTTTCTATTATTGAATGAGTTGTTGATAATCCAAGTCCGGTCCCCTGATCATTAGACTCTTTTTTTGTACTAAAAAAAGGTTCAAAAATTTTATACTGAATATCTTCTTCTATACCTCTTCCATTATCCTCAACAGTTACAAGCACGTAATCTCTACTTCCTTCAAGAAAATATTTGTCATGCGTATCTGTTATATTTTGAGTTGTAATTTCAATTTTTCCTTCCGATTTATTTTTATCGATAGCATCAAAGGAGTTTATCACAATGTTCATAAATACCTGCTTTATCTGGGAAGGATCTGCCTGGATAAGGTTAATATCGGATTCAAGATTTAGAGATATTTTTTTTACCTTATTGCTGTAATTTCCCTTTAACATATTTATAACTTCATGAAGTAATTTATTTATATCTATCTCCTTAACTTTATTTTTAGTTTTTTTGCTGTAATCCAATATTTTTTCAGATAACTTTTTTGCATCAATAGATAGATCCCTAATTTTTTCAATATAATGATCACATTTTTCCTTTTTATCATTTTGAAAGTATATATCCGTATATCCCTTTATACCTGCTACAATATTTTTAAAATCATGGGCTATCCCGCCTGCAAGCTTCCCAAGAGATTCCATCTTTTGTGATTGCTGTAAAAAATTATCAATCTTTTTTCTTTTTGTTATATCCGTTATGGTACCAATCAATACTTTTTCATTACTTTCATTTAATCTTTCAATTTTTGCCCGTATTAAAAACCATTTGAAATTATCTTCGATTTTAATTTTTATACTTTTATCAAAAGAATCGATCCCTTCTTTTTTTATTTTTTTGATCAAATTGTCGATGTCTTCAATATAAGATGAATAAAGATGATTTTTTAAAAATTTTTTGTTTGTTATATTTTCAATTTCTAATCCAGTTATATTCGTAATATTTTCACTAAAATTAAACTCTTTTCTGCTAAAATTGTATTCCCATAAAGCTGAATTACTATTTTTTAAAGCAATTTTTAGCTTATTCTGTGCCTCTCTGATTTCTTCGTATTCCTGTTTTATTTTTCTTAAAAATTTATTAACGCTACCCTGCAATATATCAAGCTCTTTTATATCCATCCGTGAATTCAATCTATCCATATTCGATACGCTTTTCTCTGACATATTTTTAATATATCCAATTAAATTTTTAATGGGAGAAGATAAAACAGAAGAGATAAAATAACTAATAGGAATTAAAATAAGAGTAATCCCTACAAAAAATAAAAAATGTATTAATCTATTTTTCTTTAATTTGTTAGTAATGTACTTATTATTATAAGTCAACTCAATAATTTTGCTAGAATCAGAGGGGTACCTGTCTGATTTTAAGCCAAGATATAAATATTTTATCTTTTCATTTTCATTGTTTTGTCTAATAATAGATTTTTTTTTCGCAGCAGTTCTATCAACAAATTTTCTGGTTATTTTACTAACAGGTTTTTCAGGGGCATTTAAAATATACCCTCTTGTGTTCATAATCCTTACATTTTTCAATATAGAATTATTATTTTCAATCTGCTTCGATGCTTTTACATAACTTAAATTATTCAGATATTTTTCAAAATACGAGGATGATAATCCAATTTCTAAAATATATTTATCATCATAGGAAGTTTTATAAGTATATTTTCTTAATTTACCTGTTTGTGTTTCAGGTGTTATTATATCATAATGAATTTTATCTGTTTTAAATATTTCCATCAGCTCATCATACATGCTTTGATAATTTTTAAAATCAAGCATATAATCTTTTTTATAGGTTGTCTTTATAACGACACCTTCTCTATTTATTATATAAAAATCACATTTTGGATATCTATTTTTCAACATTTCAATATTCATGTCAGTTATATTATTGGCTTTTTTATAATGTCTAGTAAAATCATTCATTATCGGTTTTATGCTTTTATTTAAAACTTCATTCACCATTAAATAACCATCATGGATAAAAAACAAAGAATTTGTTATATTTGATTCAATAGAAGCCTGGAGCTCTCTGTTCTTTTCAAGCAATTCATTTTTGGAATTATAATAATCAAAAATTGAAATAAAGAGAATAATCAAGGTTGATATTAATAAAAAATATTTAAGTATGACTTTCCTTAAAGATTTATTTCCCATAATTATCATTTAATATTATAAAAGAAATATATGGAATTTCAACATATATGATTGTAAAATAACAATTTATAGAAATTTTTTATTATATAATATATTCTTAATATATATTGATAATACACAACTGATGAATCAATTTATTTAAACAAAATTTTCTGCATAAATCAAAATAATTGATTTATGCAGAATAAACTCATATGATATCATTTTTACTATTTAAAAATCTATATCTTAATAAGGAGTTTCAAAGTAGTCAATTTCGATAGGTTTTTTATTATTTAGATTTTTTTTATGCTTTTTGGAAAGATATTTCTCGTGAATATAAATTTCCTCAACGTATTTATTAATCCAGCTATCATACATATAGAAAATTCCATTATCACCTGCATTTTTGCCCCAGGAATTTTCTACCTTCCATTTAATTATATTCCCGTTTTTCTCATCAAATCCAAGAATTGTCATTAAATGGTTTGAAAAAATCATCCCCATTAATCCTTCTTCTGTTTTATTTCGATTTAAATCCAAATTATAAATTTTTTCATAATTATAAATATCCGGATGCATAATTCCCGAATCATTTTCAATATCCAAACCGGCATTAGCTGCAAAAGCAACAGGAAGATCATCTTTTATCGATTTTTTCATCATTTTTTTTATGGTTTCAAGATCCATATTATACCTAAGAATATCATCCATCTCATCTTTCACTAATTCCGTACCTTCCATTTTATAAGGTTGATTCATTTTCCTGGATGGAATATATGTAACAGTAACAATTTTATCCAGGTCTTCATATACATATTTTTCTGCAAAAGATTTTGGAGTATGTTTTTCTTCCTTCCATTTATCCAATTCATTTTTCTTTTTATCTTTATTTTTATTTTGTTTATCTTGCTGTTTATATGCAAAGGTAAAATTTTTAGGTGGAGTTCCCAGATGAAGTATTAATATTTTATACACTCCCTTTAAAAATCTTTTTTTCATTTCCCTCATTGTTTCTTTATCATTTGTTTCATTATATTCATCAATCATCTTAGAAGCCGAAATCAAGACGTATCTATTTAATATTTTATTCATGTTGTGGGAATTTTTTGTACTTCTAGTATCTATCATCTGATCGGCTGGTATAATGCCATACTTTTTAATCAGTGCCCTAACCCAGCTGTAAAACCCACCGTCATCTATTGGATCATCAATAAGTTCCTGAAACTGATAGCTTCTAACTCCATAATCTATAAAATCAATAACCTTTTCAAAAAAATAATTGGCTTTCTCAAGTTTACTATAAAAATATATATAATTCTGTGAAAACTCGAAATCGTCCTTTCCTGTCTTTTCTATCACAAAGGGTCTTAAAGAGTTTAAACTACCGAAAATCCAGCACCTTCCGGTATACTGCTGGTTAGTTATTTTTCCTGTATCAATCTCATTGTTGAATCTGTCATTGTGTTTTCTAATAATATCAGGATTTATAGCGATT
>CAZMFS010000187.1:4215-4727 GCA_964565585.1 uncultured bacterium | reverse complement strand
TTCCTCCATTTTACTATTATCTCCTCCTGGAAGATCGGTTCTTCCCCATCCCTGTTTAAATAAGGTATCCCCGGTAAACATAATTTTTTTATTTTCATTAATTATACAAATTGATCCTTCTGTATGTCCGGGAGTATGGATTATTTCCCATCTGTTTTTTATGAAATTAATATTATCACCATCTGAAAGTATTTTATCTGCAGGAGGAGACTGTATCTTTTCCATTGAAAAAAGTGAAGCATTTTTTTCAGGATTCTGGAGTTTATCAGCATCTTTATTGTGTATCCATATCTCGAGATTATAATAAGATTTTAATTTTTTATTTGCGCCAATATGATCATAATGACCATGGGTATTAATAATCATCTCTGGTTTAAGATTTTTCTTTTCTAAAAAAGATTTTATTTTCTTAAAATCCCCTCCGGGATCTACTATAAAAGCATCATTCCCTTTATAAACTATAAAACAGTTTGTACCAATAGCACCAACCGACATTTTCTCAATTTTAATAT
>CAZMFS010000187.1:0-4205 GCA_964565585.1 uncultured bacterium | reverse complement strand
TCCATTTTATATATCCTTTAATTTCTTTATTTCATCATCTGTTAGCTTTTTAATCATTCCTTTATTCAAATCTCCGAGATATATCGGGCCATACTGGATTCTTTTTATAGTTAAAACCTCGTTTCCCAAACTCCCGATCAATCTTTTTATCTCTCTCTTTTTTCCTGTATGAAGTTTTAATTCATAAGTTTTATTTTTTAAAGCAGTAATTTCATCACATTTTAGAATATCGGTGTTATCCTTTATCCCCTTAATCATTTTTTTTATATCCTTATTGGATAACTGATTTTTTGTTTTTACTATATATTTTCGACTAACCTCATACGATGGATGGGTCAATTTATATATCATATCACCGTCATTGGTTAAAATCAATAACCCTGTTGCATCTTTATCCAGCCTACCTACATAGGTATATTTAATATACTTATTATCAAGATAATTATATATTGTTTTTGAATATTTATCATCCTTGGAGCAAACATATCCTTCGGGTTTATAAAATTTATAATACATTTTTCTATTTTTTGATATTTTTTTGCCATTTAATACCACATCATCCTTTTCGGGGTCAATATCTTCAGTAAATTTATGTATTACTTCCCCATTAACTTTAATGTTCGAATTTTTTATCAGTTTTTCAGCCTCTCTTCTCGAAAATGATGTGGACCTGGCTATAAATTTTATCAGCTTCATACTATCCAATATCTTCCTCAATTTCTGATAGTTCAGGTAGATCCGATAATGAATCAAGCCCAAAATATTCAAGAAATTTAGAAGTTGTGCCATATAAAAGAGGCCTACCTGGAGAATCCTTCTGGCCAACAACTTTAATCATTTCCAGATCAATTAGTTTATTCAGAACGTATGTGGAATCAACATTTCTTACCATTTCAACTTCCATCCTGGTAACCGGCTGATTATAGGCAACAATTGCAAGAGTCTCCAGAACAGATTTTGATAACTTGTAATCCTTTTTTATACTAAAAAGTTTTTTTAAATATTCCCCATATTCAGGATTTGACCTAAATTCATATCCGCCTGCAAGTTTATAAATTTGAAATCCCCTATCCTCTTTTTCATACTTATTCTGTAATTCTTCAACAACTTCCATAATTTTTTTCTCTCCCACACCCTCCTCATCAATAATATCAGCAATCTTCTGGGGTTTAATAGGTGAAGGTGAAGCAAAAATTAGTGCTTCTACTACTGGTTTGTATTCTTGTAAATCCATATATCTCCAAATGTTTTACTCTGTTTAACCTTTAATACCTTTAACCTGACAAGTTCCAATATCGCCAAAAAATATACTATAACTTCCATTTTAGAATTACTTCTATTTATTATTTCTGTCATAGTGGTGCTATTTTTAGACTTAAAAAATTTTTTAAAATAGTTTATTTTTTCCTCTACTGTAAAATCATCTTTAATCACCTGATGAAATTTTGCATCATCCTGCTTATCCATCAATTTTTTATAATATTTTAACATTTCATAAAATGAAAAATCAAAAAAGTATTCATTCTGGGTATATTTTGATACATCCTTGCTTGTATCTCTTTTATGAGCATCCACCATATCATCCTCTAATTCAGAAAACTTTTTTGCCACTTCTTTATAAATTTTATATTTAACCAGCTTTTCTACCAGAGCATCTTCAGGATTTTCAACATCTATATCATCTTCAGATACTTTTTCAACAGGCAGTAACATTCTTGATTTTATAAACATTAAAGTAGAGGCCATTACCATAAATTCAGTAGCAATTTCCATATTAAGTTTTTTCATTGTATTGAGATATTTAATATATTGGTCGGCAATTATTGAAATTTTTATATCATATATATCCATCTTATTTTTTTTAATAAGATACAGTAATAGATCTAAAGGGCCTTCGAAAACATCAAGTCTTACTTCAATTTTATCCATTATACCCTTCAAATATTCTGTTTATTTTATTAATATCAAAAGGTTTGCTAATAAACTCATCAATGTTGCTTAAATCCTTATTTTTAAATTTATCTTTATTCCAACCGGTTAGCAAAAATATTTTTATATCTTTATTTATATTTTTTATTTTTTTACTGATTTCTAATCCATTTGTATCGGGTAAAGAATAATCCAAAAATACAATACCTATATCCTTTTCTTCTTCTAAAATCTTCAATGACTCAGTACCTGTTTTAGCAGTTTCAAATTCAATACCCTGCATTTCTAAAATATCTGAAAATAGCTCTCTTATATATTTTTCATCGTCAACGATAAGCACTTTCATTAAATCTCCTTAACAAGCACACTGCAAAAAGAAGCGATTCCTTCTTTTCTTCCGATAAAACCCATTCCCTCATTGCTTTTTGCTTTTATGTTTATGTCTCTTATATTCATGTTCAATATTTCAGAAATATTCTCCTTCATCTCATTAAAATAAGGATTTAGTTTCGGAGATTCGGCAATTATAATCGAATCAATATTTACAATTTCAAACTTATTCTCTATTTTATCTTTAACATTTTCAAGCAATTTTAAACTTGATATATTTTCGTATTTTTTTTCAGTATCGGGAAATAGAGATCCAATATCTGGAAGACCGCAAGCTCCAAGCATCCCATCAATAACTGCATGAAGCAGCACATCTGCATCCGAATGGCCTGCTAATCCAAAATCAGAATTAATTGAAACTCCCCCAAGAATCATCATTTTATTTTTTACTATTTTATGTGAATCATATCCGATTCCTACTTTAAACATCAGCTTTACCTTTTTTCACAAGAATTTTGGCTATTTCATAATCTAAAGGTGTAGTTATCTTAATATTTTCCTCTAAACCCATTATAATTGAAACCTTTATATTTTTCAACTCAAAAAGATAGGAATCATCTGTAAATTTTTCATTATTATGTTTGTGGTACAATTCAAGCAATTTTTTATAATCAAAAAATTGAGGGGTTTGTATAGCTTTTAAGTTAGATCTATCCAATGTTTTCTCAACTGTTTTGTTGACTACCTTTTTTATAGTATCTTTAACAGGGATACCGGGAATAACTGCATCATATTCCTTTAGCTTCTTTATGCCTGAATATAATAATTCGTAGCTAAAAAAAGGTCTTACACTATCATGGATTAACACCTTTTCAGAATTTTCGACCATTTTTAATCCATTAAATACTGAATCCTGTCTTCTACAACCGGCATGTGCTATTTTTACATTTTCAATATTATTTAGTTTTAAAACATTATTGATATACTCTTTGTCTTCCTCCGGAATAACCAAGATATATTCCAATATTTTTTCTATACTTAATAATTTCTTCAAACTTAGCATGAATATCGGTTTGTTATCAAGTTTTAAATATTGCTTCTTTTTATCTGAATTCATCCTGGTACCTTTTCCACCTGCTAAAACAATTGCAGCAATTTTCATTTTTTGCTCCTTCAAAAGATTAAATCTACAAGATCAGTTATAGTTTTGGCCTTATAAATCTGAATATCCTTATAATCATTTTTCAGACTAATTTTGGGAATGAATATATTTTCATATCCAATTTTGGCCGCTTCCCGGATCCTCTTTTTTATCAAGGGAACTGCCCTAATTTCTCCTGATAATCCTATTTCTCCAATAAATATTGAACTTTTTTTGATGTTTTTATCAAGAAGTGAAGATATTATTGCTACGGCCATTCCCAGACCAACTGCAGGTTCTCTTATTTTAAATCCGCCAACAATATTTAAAAATATATCATATTTACCAACCTGATAGTTTAATCGCTTTTCAATTATGGCAAGTATAATATTTAACAATTTTAGATTGACCCCGTTTGCTACTCTTTGGGGCATCGAGTAAAATGATTTACTAACAAGAGCCTGTACTTCTAAAAAGATCGGACGCATTCCTTCAATTATTGAAACCATTGCACTGCCCGATAGATCAGGGACATCCTCCATGAAAAACGTAGATGGGTTTGATACCTCAACAAGTCCTTCTTCTTTCATTACAAAAACACCTATTTCGCGGGTAGAACCAAACCTGTTTTTCTGACTTCTTAAAATACGCCAGTGTTTTTTTTGCTCACCCTCAAAGAATAAAACAACATCTACCATATGTTCCAAAAGCTTTGGTCCGGCTATATTACCAGATTTGGTAACATGACCAATTACAAGTATTACTTTATTGTAATCAGTTACTGGTATTACTGTTACTCCACCTG
>CAZMFS010000186.1:0-4826 GCA_964565585.1 uncultured bacterium | reverse complement strand
CCTTTTCTTTAGACTAACAAAATTTTGAGGTTTACACAAACTTTTAGACTCTCCCAATTGAAAGAGGAAAGTTAAAAAAAATTAATTGAAAAATGAAAATTATCTAGAAGGTAATTTCTCTGTGGATTTAGTTTTTAGTAGTTCGTGTTCGTAAAATTCTGATAAGAATTATTTAATGATGGAAGAAATTATTTAAAAGAAAAAGATATAGAGCATGACTTCACCCATTTAGCAACTCCAGAAGAAAATGGACTATTGAATCATTTCATAGTTTAATACAAAGAGAATTTTTTGAGAGATTTGAAATTTATGGAGAAAAGAAAATTAAGGAGTTGATGAATGAATATATTTTTTATTATAATTATGAAAGACTTCATGGAGCAATTGGATATACAACGCTAGTAAAATATTTTGTTAGGTATTTTAAAAGAGCAAAAGTGAATGAAAAAACTCGTGAAAGTTTGTCCAAATAATAGGGATTAGACAATGAAAATTTTAAGACGAACACGAATAACGAATAACTAATAACTAAAATTTGCATAACAAATTTTATCAATTTTCAATTTTATTTTCAAAAATAATTTATTTCCCGGATTTTTGGGATACATATAATTTTTAATTCGGAGAGATGACCTTTAATTATTTTCAATTTTCAACTTTCAATTTTATTTTCAAAAATAATTTATTTCCCGGATTTTTGGGATACATATAATTTTTAATTCGGAGAGATGACCTTTAATTATTTTCAATTTTCAATTTTCAATTGTCAATTTTATTTTCAAAAATAATTTATTTCCCGGGCTTTTTGGGATACATATAATTTTAAATTCGGAGAGATGACCTTTAATTATTTTCAATTTTCAATTTTCAACTTTCAATTTTATTTTCAAAAATAACTTAGTTATTTTTGAAAATAACACTCCCTGTCATTTCTTCAGGAATTTCAATCCCGAGTAATTTAAGCATAGTTGGAGCTATGTCTGCAAGTTTCCCCTCATCAATTATTTCAATTTTATCCTTCTGTAATTCCGGTCTATTAGAAATGATTGAAAAAGGTACAGGATTTGAAGTATGAGCAGTTTGGGGCTCCTCTGTTTCGGGATCTTTCATTTTCTCTGCATTACCGTGATCTGCCGTTAAAAGAACAACACCATCTTTTTCAAGAATTTTATCTACAACTCTTCCCACACACTCATCTACAGTTTTTATTGCCTTTACAGTGGCATCGAAGTCTCCCGTATGACCGACCATGTCGGGATTTGCAAAATTCAATATTATAACATCATATTTATCTTCATCTATGGCATTAAGAACTTTATCGGTGACCTCGTATGCTGACATTTCGGGTTGTTTATCATAGGTTGAAACCTTTGGTGAATCAACAAGAATACGATCTTCTCCCTCAAATACAATATCCTGCTGGCCATTAAAGAAAAATGTAACATGGGCATATTTTTCAGTCTCTGCAATTCTGAGCTGTTTTAGATTGTTTTTTGCGAGAACTTTGCCGAATAAATTGTCCATTTTTTTAAGGGGATATGTTATTTCTACATGAGCTTTTTCTGCATCAGGAAGTTCCTTATAATATTCAGTAGTTGCAAGGAAAAATATATTATTTAAATTAATAGTTTCAAATTTATCAAAATCTTTTTCAACAAATGCCTTTGTAATCTGTCTTGCACGATCAAAACGATAGTTAAAAAATACCATTAAATCATCATCTTCAACTTTTTTAAAGTTTTTTGTTTTTCTTGGTAGAATAAATTCATCTGTTTCTTCGTTTTTGTAAGCATCATCAACTGCATTATAAATATTGTCAAAAGCATCGTATTCACTTTTGCCTCCGGTTAGAAGGTCGTAGAATTTTTTTGTTCTATCCCATCTATTATCTCTATCCATGGCATAATATCGTCCGGTGATAGAAGCTATTTTAGAGTAATTTTCACTTTTTTGAAAATTCTTTAGTTTCTTAATATATTTTTTAGCTGATTTTGGAGGTGTATCTCTTCCATCTGAAATTACATGTACATATACTTTTTCTGAAGATATATTATTTGATTTGAAAGCCTTAAGATAAGCAAGAAGGTGTCTTGTATGTGCATGAACTCCCTGGTCCTGAACAAGACCAAAAATATGAATGTTTCCATCTGAATTTTTGACATGCTGTAAACCGTTTAAAAGAGATTTGTTTCTGTAAAAATTATTGGAGGAAATGTCGCTGTTAATTCTTACTAGAGATTGATGAACAATTCTTCCCGCACCAAGATTTAAATGTCCTACTTCAGATGAACCCTGATTTCCCTCGGGTAGACCAACATATTTTCCAGAAGTATGAATTAATTTTGTAGGAAAATTATCAATATAGTATTTATGATTTTTAGGTTTTGCATTTTTTATGGCGTTACATTTTTTTCTTCGGGAGTAGCCCCATCCATCTCTTATTATTAATGCTACAGGTTTTTTCATTTTATCCTCCTTATTTGTTTAATATTATATATCTTTATTAATTAAAATCAAACTTTAACTAATTGTTCCAAATGCTTTCATGAATTTGTTTTTTTATATGCTTTAGTAATATATTTAATTTGTAAAATAATATTTAAATAGAAATAATGAATGAATGTTCATTTATTTCTTGACATAGTGTTTTAAATTGTTATTTTTAAAAAAAAGGAGGAAGAAAATGGCAAGAAAAAAAAGTGAGAAAAAAAGACAGAAAATTATTAGCAGTGCTACGAAACTTTTTGCAAAGAACGGTTACTTTTGTACCAGCATGAGCGAAATAGCAGATATGGCAGAAATGTCAGTAGGTAGCTTGTATGTATATTTTAAAAGCAAAGATGATCTTTTAATTGAAATCTTTAGAAATTATTTTGATGAATTAATGGGCGAAGTTGAAGAAATATTTACTGAAACAGAACAGCATCCTCTGGATAAATTATTTGATGGCTTGAGTCTTGTGGTAAATAAATTAAGTACGGACAAAGATATGGCAAAAGTATTTCTGGTAGAATTGCGACAGAGCAATAAAGCTCTTCAATCAATTGCACCAGAAATTAGAAAAAAATATGAAGATTTGATCACTAATTTAATCGATGAAGCAAAAAATAAAAATCTCGTTCGAAAAAATATTGATCCGGAGCTAATAGGGCTTTCAACCTTTGGATTAATTGAATCGATACTTTTTGACTGGGTTAACAAAGGATATACAAAGAAAAAACTTCTTAGAAAACTGGAAAAAGCTGCAAATTATTTTATACAGGGAATAAGAAAAAACTAAAGAGGGAGGGGTTATGCTAGAAAAATTGTTTAAAAAACCTTGGATTAACATAGTAGTAATAATAGTTTTAACTATATTTTTTGGATTGCAGTTACCTAATCTGAACATAAATAATGAGGTTAAAATATTTCTTCCTGATGATCATCCCTCAAAGAATGCCTATGACAGAATGGAAAAGATTTATGGTAGTGGCGATGTAATTTCGGTATCCTATGAAAATGTGAAAGAATCCATATTTACAAAGGGAAGTATAAAACTACTCGATAATCTTATAAATGATTTAGAAAATATCAAAAATGTTAAAGAGGCTAGGGGCTTAACCAATAGTGATTACATAAAAGGAACTTCAGAAGGAATGGAAGTAAATGAAATAGCTCAGGAAATTCCATCTGAAGGAGAGGATATAAAAAAAATTAAAAGAAAAGTTCTTTCATGGGACCTTTATAAAAATAATCTATATAATAAGGATTTTTCTTCATCACAGATTTTGGTTAAGGCTGAGAAAAATCTTTCAATAGAGCAGAAGGAAAATATCTACTGGGATATTAAGGATGTAATCAGTAAGTATAAAAGCAATGATAACAATTTTTATATAGCCGGAATGCCCGCTGTGAATGTATTGATAGGTAATAATATGGAGAGTGACCTTAGCAATTTAATTCCTTTTGTAATTGCAATTGTGCTTATAATTCTATTTGTTTCCTTTAGACAGGTTGGAGGAGTTATATTACCTACAGTAACAGTTATGATTAGTACAATATGGGCTTTAGGTATAATGTCTATTTTGGGGATTAGCTTAACTATTGTATCAACAGTAATACCCGTTTTATTAGTTGCTGTTGGAAGTGCTTACGGGATACATATTATATCACACTATTATGATGAATTGAAAAGTGAAAAAGAAAATTTATCAAAAAAGATACATAAAGAAATTATACTTAGCACAGTAGAAAAAGTTGGAAAACCTGTATTTCTAGCTGGTTTAACAACAATGGTAGGTTTTGGATCTCTTGCAAGCAGTAATATTCTTCCTATAAGGTCTTTTGGTATTTTTACTGCAGTTGGTGTGGGGGTAGCTTTATTGATTGCTCTGGTTTTTATTCCTTCAATACTTCTTGTAAAATCAAGAAAATTATCCGGAAGAATAAAAAGAGATAAAAACATTATTTCAAGAGTAATTGATGGTATATACGGATATTTTTCTAAAAAAAGAATCAGAATACTAATATTATCATTTATAATAATTGTTATATCCATTGTTGGAATTAAGAAAATAGTTATTGATAGTGTTATGATAGAGTTTTTTAAGAAAGATACAGAGATTAGACGTGCAGATAGATTTATAAATGATAATTTTAGCGGTACGCATGTGTTAAATATTCTTGTAGACGGTAAGAAGAAAGGGGCACTCAATAATCCTGAAGTATTAAAAGAAATGGATAATTTGAGTAAATATCTGGAAAGCAGATATAAAAAAGTTGGAAAAGTGACTTCTTTTGCCGATTTTATAAAAAGGATGAATAAGGTAATGAATTATCCTGCAGAA
>CAZMFS010000185.1:0-4826 GCA_964565585.1 uncultured bacterium | reverse complement strand
AAAATCAAAAAATAAAAAAAATAAATATATAAAAGTAGCTATAGCGCATAAATTACTAAGACAGGCCTATGGAGTGGTTACAAATGAAGTTGAATATGATCCAAATTATGTTAAAAATAATATTTGACAAAGTATAGCACATTACTAGTAATCGTTTTTATGTATAACTTCCGTCACTTAAAAATCTCGAAAGAGATTTATAAGTATTTTTTGGATTTTTTTTACTTCAGAGGTATTACATTTAAGCTTTGTGCTTTGTACATTGTTCCGATATACATTGATTTGTGCAATGTGAGTTATTATAAAAGCTGATTTACTCCGGTCTTACCTTCGGGACTTCTTCTTTAACTTCTTTCCACTTTCCTCTCTTATACAGTATAAAAGCCCAGGCTGCTGATAGAACATTGCTTATTAGCATACCCCACCAGAGTGCTTCATAGGGGTGTTCCGATAGCGGAGAAGACAGTAAATTAACAGCTTTTTCAAATATATTAATTTTAAACCAATCAAATTCAAGTATTTTCCCCGATAGAATGTATACAAGCGGAATTCTAAACAGCCATAATCTAGATACATTAAACATAAATACAGATGTAGTTTTTCCGGCTCCATTGAATAATCCTGTAAAAACAAATATCACCCCAAATACCCATGCAGCAACCGAAACTATTTTAAACATTACATTTCCTGCCTGAATAACATTTTGATTTTTTATAAAAAACTTTGTAAACATATCTCCAAACAAAAACATAAATAAACATCCTGCCGTCATTATAGTCATAACCATTATTAAAGCTCTATGTAAGCCCTTTTTAACCCGGGGAATATCTTTTGCTCCAAGATTTTGCCCTACAAATGAAGATAGAGCACTTCCTATCCCTCTTGCTGGCATGAGAAAAAATCCCACCATTTTATTTCCTATGGAATATATACTCATCACAACAGTACCAAATGAATTAACGAACCCCTGAAGGAATAAAAACCCAAAACTGGTCATAGATCTGGATAAAGAGGCAGGGATACTGATTTTTAAAATTTCTTTTAACATTTTATAATCCGGTTTTAAGTCTTCAAGCGACGGTAGATAATCTCTAAGCTTCTTAACTGCAAGTAATATAGCAAGTAAAGCTCCAATACCTCTTGCTATTAAAGTAGCATAAGCAGCGCCTACTGTTCCCATATCTGGAAGGCCCAGCCAGCCAAATATAAAAAAGGGATCAAGAACTACATTTAATACAACTGCAAATATCTGTATCTTCATAGGAGAAACGGTATCACCAAGACCGTAAAATATACTCTGAAAGGTAAAAAAAACAAACATAAACACCATGGCAAGAAATATGACCTGAATATAATCAGTTGCTAGCTGAAATATTGATTCTGGGGTATTCAGAAGTCTTAAAATATCCGTTAAAAAAATATTTCCCAATACATAAAAAAAAGTTGAAAAACCAATAAGTATTAAAATGGACTGCCCGATCATCTTCTTTAACTTATTTATCTGGTTTGATCCCTTATATCTTGATATAAGTGCAACACCGGCAACAACAAATCCAAACCCAAAAGATATTAGAAAGAAAACCAGGGGAAATGCCAAACCGGCTGTAGAAACTGCTTCTTTTGCATTTTCGGGAAGCTTACCCAGCCAAAATGTATCGGCAAGATTGTACAGGGTAAGCATGAAATTAGAAAGCATAATGGGAAGAGAAAGCTTAAACAGGCTTTTAAAAATATTTCCCTGTGTGAGATCTCTTCCCGTTTTATTTTTCATCTGGAATACCTACTTCAGTATATAAATCTAATGTAGAAAGAAAATTAAAACTCGGCATTTCTTCTCACTCTGGGAAATGGAATAACATCTCTAATATTTTCCATTCCAGTAGCATACATAACTGCTCTTTCAAACCCCAGGCCGTAACCTGAATGGGGGTTAGAGCCAAATTTTCTTAAATCGAGATACCACCAGTAGTCCTCTTCATTTAGTCCCATTTCTTCAATTCTTTTATGAAGCATGTCCTTTCTTTCTTCTCTCTGGCTGCCTCCAATTAGTTCTCCAACTCCCGGCATTAGTAGATCCATAGCAGCAACTGTTTCTTCATCTTCATTCAGACGCATATAGAAAGATTTGATATCTTTGGGATAATCTGTTACAAATACCGGACCTTCATATACTTTTTCAGAAAGATATCTTTCATGTTCGGTTTGCAAATCCACTCCCCATTTTACAGGATATTCAAAATTTTCATCTGCATCCTTTAATATCTCAATTGCTTTAGAATATGTAACTTTTTTGTAATCTGCAGTTACTACATTTTTCAATCTCTCAATTATATCATAGTTTGCTTTTTTATTTAAATATTCTAGCTCATCTTCTGCATTATCAAGAACATATTTAAAAATATATTTTAACATATCTTCAGCCAGATCCATTATATCATCAAGGTCTGCAAAAGCTACTTCTGGTTCAATCATCCACAGCTCAGCAAGGTGTCTTGGAGTATTTGAGTTTTCTGCTCTAAATGCAGGACAGAAATTATATACTTTCCTGAAAGCAGAAGCATAAGTTTCAATTTCAAGCTGTCCGCTAACTGTTAAATTTGTCTCTTTTGCAAAGAAATCCTCAGAATAATCTATATCCCCATCTTCATTTTTAGGAACATCTTTAAGATCAAAAGTTGTTACTTTGAACATTTCCCCCGCACCTTCACAGTCACTCCCAGTTATGAGAGGAGTATGTACTTCTATAAATCCTCTTTTTTGGAAAAACCTATGAACAGCATAAGATAAATGATTCCTAATCTTAAAAACTGCATGAAAAGTATTGGTTCTGGGTCTCAAATGTGCAATCTCTCTGAGGAATTCATAACTGTGCTTTTTTTTCTGTACGGGAAAATCAGGAGTAGAAGTTCCAATAACTTTTACTTCATCGGACTGTATTTCAAACTTCTGCCCGCCTCCTGGCGATTCGACCAATTTTCCCTTTATGAATATCGCTGCACCGATGTTGATATCCTTAACCTCTTCAAAATTATCCAGATCCTTATCGAATACTACCTGTATATTTTTAAAATTAGTACCATCGTTTACTTCGATAAAACCGAAGTTTTTCATATCTCTTAACGTTTTTACCCAGCCCTTAATTTTAACATCTTTATCTATATAATCCTGATAATTTTCAAATATCTCTTTTAATTCAAGTTCTTTCATTCGTCGTCCTCCTCACTATCTTTTTTGTCTTCATCATTTTCGGATTTATTTTCCCTCTTTTCATCTCTTTTTTCTTTTTCGTCCTGATATTTAGAAATATCTTTAAGTGTATCACCTTTATTAAGATTTATAAATTTAACACCAACTGTATTTCTCCCCTGAATTCTAATCTCGTTTGTATTAACTCTTACCATCTGTCCCTTTTCAGTAATAGCAAAAATATGGTCGTCTTCTTTAACTTTCATAGCAGTAACCATATCGCCGGTTTTGTTGTTAATATTCATAGCTATAACACCTTTACCGGCTCTACCCTGAGGTGAAAACTCAGCAACCTCAGTTTTTTTGCTGTATCCATTTTCAGACATAAAAATAAGAGTATCCTCTTCATTCACATCTTCTATTTCAATTACCTGATCATTTTTTCTTAGTTTCATTCCAATTATACCCATAGCTGTTCGAGATTGAGATTTTATTTCATCTTCTCTTATTCTTATACCGTAACCTTTTTGAGAGAACATCATAAACGTTCCCTTATCTTTAATTCTCATAACGGATTTTAATTTATCCCCTTCTCTTAATTTAATTGCTATTAATCCTCTTTTAGTGATATTTTCAAATTCTTCAAGCTCTGTTTTTTTAACGTATCCATCTTTTGTTGCATATAGAATCGAATAATCATCCTGGAAAGAATCAACTGTTACATAATCAATAATTCTCTCATCATCCTCAAGCATAATTAAATTCCTGAGAGAAAGTCCTCTTGCTGTTCTGCTCATTTCAGGTATATCAAGAGTATTTAGCTGATGAACCATTCCTTTATCTGTAAACAGAAGAAGTTTATCGTGAGTGGAACATAAGAACAATGATTGAACAAAATCATTATCTATCGTGCTTAATCCTATTAAGCCTTTTCCTCCTCTTCTCTGTGTTCTATATGTTGATTCAGGTACTCTTTTAATAAACCCTCTATGAGTAATTGTAATAACAACATCTTCTTCCTGGATTAAGTCCAGACGGTCAAATTCCTCTACCTTATCAATTATTAATGTCTTTCTTGGCACATTGAACTTTTCATTTACTTCATCCAGCTCGTCTTTGATAATTTCTATTAAAAGGTCTTCATTATTCAATATTTCCTTATAGTAATTTATCTTTTGAATTAAATCTTTATATTCTTCTTCAAGTTTTTGAATCTCAAGACTGGTCAGTCTTTGCAGTCGCATATCCAGTATTGCTTTGGCCTGCTTTGTGGAAAGCTCAAAGTTCTCTTTTAGCTTAACTTTAGCATCATCAGCATCATCCGAACCCTTTATTATCTTTACAACTTCATCAATATTTGCCAGAGCAATTCTTAAACCTTCGATTATATGGGCTCTTGCCTCAGCTTTTCTTAAAAGATATCGGGTTCTTCTGATTATTACTTCTTTCCTATGATCAATAAAATGGTTAAGAATCTCTTTTAATCCCATGGTTTTGGGTATACCATTTACCAAAGCAAGATATCTCATTGAATAGGTTTGTTCAAGTCTGGTTTTCTTATATAGCTTGTTGATTATAATATCAACATGGTCCTGTTTTGTTCGTTTAATATCTAGAACTACCCTTATACCTTCTTTATT
>CAZMFS010000184.1:2350-4850 GCA_964565585.1 uncultured bacterium | reverse complement strand
TTATAGATTATCTTTTTTGTATGGTTCCTATATTACACTGAATAATTTAAGAGAAAAAGATTATGAAAGAATTAAGAGATTAAACCTTTCCCCCCTTTATGTATCTGTGCATACAGTGGATAAAGATCTTAGAAAAAAAATATTACGTTCACAAAAGCCAATTGATATTAAGAAAAAAATAGAAAAATTATCTGATATGGGAATAATTATACATACACAGATTGTATTAATGCCCGGTATTAATGATGGCACTAAGTTGGTAGAATCTTTAAATTTTTTAACAGAAATGTTTCCTTCAGTACAAACCGTCAGTGTTGTACCGGTGGGGTTAACAAAATATAGAAATGGTTTATATCCAATTAAAGATTATAATAAAAAGAATGCTTTAAAGGTAATAGAGACAGCAGAGAAATATCAAAAGAAAATGCTTAAAAAGTATAATGATCCGGTGGTTTATGTAACTGATGAATTTTATGTTAAAGCAGATAAAGATTTCCCTAAATATAAAAGATATGAAATCTATGATGATGGTGTGGGGATGTATAAAACATTTAAGGATGAGTATGAGAAATATGAATCAATATTAATCAATAAAAATTTTGATAAAAGTAAAAAAATTGGTATAATTACATCCGTTGATGGGAAAAAAGTAATTGAGGAATTTGTTAATAAGATAAAAGAACAAGGAGCAAATTTAGATATAGTTGAAGTTAAAAATCAATTCTTCGGAGATAAAGTTACAGTTACTGGTTTATTAACAGGAACTGATATAAAAGAAACAATTCAAAATTTAGATACAAATTTTGATGTTATGCTAATTCCGGATATTGTTTTAAATGAAGATAATTTATTTTTGGATGATTTAACAAAAAGTGATTTTATAAATGAAATTGATATGAATGTTGAATTTATCGGCACGAATGCAAGATGCTTAATTGAAAAGGTGGCAGAATGAAGAAGATACCCTATGTAACAATTATTGGCAGAACTAATGTGGGGAAATCTACATTATTTAATAAGTTGATAAGAAAAAATAAGGCAATTATAGATGATAGACCAGGGGTTACTCGGGATAGATTATATGGACATGCCCAGTGGCAGGATATCCCGTTTGGTTTAATTGATACGGCAGGATTAGCCCTGGATGAAGATGATGATTTTGCGGAAGAATTATATAGAAATGTGGAAATTGGAATACAGGAAGGAGATTTAATTCTTTTTCTTGTGGATGGAAAAGAAGGTCTTGCTTCCTATGATTATGAAATTGCTGATAGATTAAGAAAAACTGATAAAGATGTAATTTTAGTAAAGAATAAATGCGAAAAGAGAGAAGAGATTGAAAATTATTATGATTTATACGAACTAGGATTTGAAAATATAATTACGGTTTCGGCAAAACATGATATCGGAATATACGAATTGCTTGATGCTATTGTTGAAAAGTTGAAAAAAGGAAGTTACAAAAATAATCCATCAAAAAAAGAAGATGAATCAATAAATCTTGCAATTACCGGAAGACCCAATGTGGGAAAATCAACACTTTTGAATTCCTATTTAGGAGAATACCGAAGTGTGGTTAGTGATAAATGGGGAACAACTAGAGATGTTATCGATGAAAGATTCAAAAGAGATAAACAGGAATACACCCTTATAGACACTGCTGGTATCAGAAGAAAAAGTAATATTAAAAACAAGCTCGAAAGATATATGGTTATGCGTTCCCTGAAGGCAATAGATAGAGCTGATGTTATTATTCATTTAATAGAGGGAAAAGAAGGTTTCACAAACCAGGATGATAAAATTCTTGGATATGCTGATGAAAGAGGAGTGGGGATAATACTGGCAGTTAATAAATGGGATATTGTTGATAAAGATGAATACACCTATTCTGATTATGTAAAAGAGATAAGAAAAAAAGCCCCTTTTCTTGATTATTCTTCTATTCATTTTATATCGGCAAAAGATAAGCGAAACCTTTTTAAGCTAATAGATGAAGCCCGAGAAATTTATAAGGTTAACAATAAGATGTTAAAGGATAGCACATTAAATTCATTTTTACAGGATATTACTTCAAGATACCAGCATCCTCTTAGAAAAAATAAAAGAGTTAAGGTTAAGCATATCAAGCAGGTTAATGTCAATCCACTTACATTTATTCTATTTTCAAACTATCCGGATCTTGTGAATTTTGCTTATAAAAAATATATAAAAAACTGTTTGAGAAGAGAATTTGGGTTTTGGGGAGCTAATCTTCTGTTAATATTTAAAAGGAGTTAATTATGGAATATATTATAGTTGGTCTGATAAGTTATTTTTTAGGATCATTACCGTTCTCGTTTCTGGCTGTAAAATTAATTGCAGGGAAGGATATTAGAGATTTTGGAAGCGGCAATGTTGGAGCTACAAACGCATATAGAATTATTGGTAAATATGCAATTTTTCCATTTCTTTTTGATATTGCAAAAGGTTTTTGCTCTGTGTTTTTGATTTCTCAAATTGG
>CAZMFS010000184.1:0-2340 GCA_964565585.1 uncultured bacterium | reverse complement strand
TTCACCTTATTTTAAGATAGTAGCAGCTATCACAGTTATATTAGGTCATGTATATTCTGTATTTTTGAAATTTGAAGGCGGTAAAGGTGCAGCAACAGGTCTTGGTGTAATACTGGCTCTTTCTCCACTTGGAGCTCTAACAGGATTGGTTGTATGGGGCATCTTTCTACTAACAACTAAAATTTCTTCTTTAGCTACTTTGAGTACAGCAATTTATGTTTCTATATTTTCCTATATAGTGTATTCCTCCCAGATGGAAATTAATATATTTATTTCAATAATGGTTCTGTTTATCATATTTACACATAGATCAAATATAAAAAGATTAATAAAAGGAGAGGAGAATAAAATACTATAAATGGATATTGAAGAGTTTATAAATGAAAATATTTCAAAATATAGATCTCCTTTAAGATATCTTGGAGGAGAGTACAACTCCTACAATAAACCTCTATTTTCAAGTATAGATGAGGGAGTGAATGTTGCACTTTGCTTTCCGGATACCTATGAGATAGGAATGTCACATATGGGGGTTAAAATTCTTTATAACGAACTTAATGAAAAAGATAATATTACCTGTGATAGGGCTTATTTCCCATATCCTAAAATGTTTGAAGATATGAAGGAAAAAAACATACCAATTTTTACCGTTGAAAACAAAGAATCAATACGGGATTTTGATGTTATAGGTTTTTCGATTCAGTATGAACTAAGTTATACCACAATGCTTCAAATGTTAAAAATCAGCAATATTGAGTTAAAATCAAAAAACAGGAAAGATTCAGATCCATTTGTTATAGCGGGAGGACCTGTAGTCTCAAATCCGGAACCGATAGCTAATTTTGTCGATATTGCATTTGTGGGTGAAGCTGAAGAGGGATTTATAGAAATTATTGAATTAATAAAAAAATGCAGAGAAGAAAATTTTAAGAGAAATAAAATACTAAAAAAAATTCTAAAAGAGATAGAAGGTGCATATGTTCCAAAGTTTTATAGGTATAAATACAATGATAATAATGAATTTGATGGGTTCATAAAAAGTCATTCAGAAATTCCTGATAAAATTTCAAAGCGACAGTTTGATTTTAAAAACTATTCTTATTCTGAAAACTTAATAGTACCCAATATTGATATTGTACATAATAGGGCATCAGTTGAGATTATGAGGGGATGTCCAAATGGATGCAGATTCTGTCATGCTGGTTATTTTTATAGACCGAAACGAGAAAAAGATTCGAAAAAACTTGTCTTAAAATCAAAAAAAATAATAGAAAATACAGGATATGATACCCTGTCTCTTCTGTCATTAAGCAGTATGGATTACTCGGACAAAAAAAATCTGTTTGTAGATTTGTCTAATTACACGGATAAAAAAACTATTTCTCTTGAAGTTCCATCATCAAGGATTGATAAGTTGGATATTCACACACTGGATAAGCTACAAAGTGTAAAAAATAGCAATATCACTCTTGCAATTGAGGCAGCAACCCAGCGATTGAGGAATGTAATCAATAAAAATATAACTGAAGGGGATATTAAAAGAACAGTAGAGATGATAAAAAGAAAAAATTTGAAAGGTTTGAAGCTTTATTTTATGATCGGACTTCCAACAGAAAGAGAAGAAGATATTGAAGCTATAGTAAAATTAGTGAATACAATAAAAAATGAGGTTAATAGATTAAGTGTCTCAATTTCGGTTTTTAAACCTAAGGTTCATACCCCTTTTCAGTGGGAAAATCAGCTATCAGGAAAGAAACTTAAAAGTATACATAAATATTTAAGAAATAATATAAATAGAGGTATAAAGTTAAGCTGGAACGACGAATTTAAGTCTTTTCTTGAAGGGGTATTTTCAAGAGGTGATAGAAGATTAACAAAACTTCTAGTTGATGCAGTTGAGGAAAATATTTATCTTGATGGATGGGATAATTATTTGAAGAAGAATAAATGGAAAAAACTTTTAAATAGATATGATATTGATGAGAGCCATATTTCACAAATAAATCCAAAAAAGAAATTACCGTGGGATATTATTGATATTGGGATCCCAAAAAGCTTTTTTTTAAAGGAAAGAAAAAAGGCTTATAATGCAGAAACTACTGATGAATGTAAGAATGGTAATTGTAGAAGATGCGGTGTATGCGATGAAAGTTTTCATTACATAGATTCTGAAATCACTTATACAGCTAAAAAAAAGGATATCAATAAATTCGATTATGATAAAACATTTAAATACATTGTTTATTTCAGTAGAAAAAATAACATGCGATATCTTTCGCACAGAGATATGATAGATTTAATAAAGTACTCTCTAATAAGAGCTGATTTGCCTTTAATTTT
>CAZMFS010000183.1:0-4894 GCA_964565585.1 uncultured bacterium | reverse complement strand
TTATAGAATTTTCGATTTCACCCGATACTTTACATACATCCCCTATATAGGTTCCCCCTCTTATTTGAGCATCATCTAAAGTACAGTTTTTTCCTATATATGTAGGCCCCTCTATAAAACTAAAAGACCTTACATTAGTATTATCATTAATAATAATAGGTCCGTTAGTCGTATCTAAAACATTTCCCGGATATATATTTACATTTTTTCCCAGATATACATTCTTTTCATTACCCACAACATCAAAATTTTTTTTTGATGTATTATTCATATCGGATAACAATTTAAGATCCTTTTTTATCATACTCCCAACATTCTTTAAATAATCCCATATATAATTTGCTTTTCTGTATTTGAATTCATATTCAACTTTTTCAAGAGCATTAAAAGAGAGGCTTTTTTCATAAATTGCGATTAGAAATTCATCACCATCGTAATACTTTTTATTTAATTTGATTTTTTTGAAATTTATATCTATTAATACCGGATTTGCTTTTATAACAACATTATCATCATTTATATATTTCTTCTTATATCTTAATAATCTTTCACCAATACTAAATATACCTGATTTTAGATTCGAAATATCTCTTGATAAAGATAGCGGTTTAAAATTAGCAATCTTATCTGATTTTATAAAATGTATCAATTTTGCTTCTCCCCCAAGATATAGGTTTTTACAATCCATGCATCCTCAAATCCAATTTCTTTTATATATTTTAAAGTATCTTCAGCCTGCTTTTTTTTCTTATAGTTACCTACACGCAACTTCCAGTAAGGTTTATAGTATTCCAAATAAATCGGGATATCTTTTCTATAAAAATAGGAATCCTCATTGTCTTCATCTTCTCTAGCTTCCTTCCACTTCTCTTTGAATTCTTCCCCGAGTTCAGCAGCATTACTTTTTTCAGTAGCTGCCATGAGCTGGATTCGATAACCTTCCATACGCTCTAAAGACTCAGTATCACCATCTTTTGATGTTTCAGTAGAAGTTTCAGTTTCATTATCCATATTTTCAACGGATATTTCCTCTTCATTATTTTTATTTACCACTATATCAACATCTTTCTCTTTGCTATCATCAGCCTTGGCGATTATAACACCTTCTTTTACATCTACTTTTTTATCCTTAACTTCCTTTATATCCAGGGTATCCTTATCTACTACTTCGGTCTCTTTTTTTCTCTTTACATTATCCCCGGATAATTTATCTTTAATATTTTGAGTTTGACAGCCTGTAAGTATTAATATCACCAACGTTATTAATACAAAAATTTTATTCCTATATCTCATAATTAACCTCCGGTATTTTACTTATATTAATATAAATATATATTATCTTTTTTCATTTTTTACAATACTACTTAACCCATCCGCTCCATTTATCTTTATACCAATTGTAACATAAATTCCACCATCTTTGTATTCTTTATCAATAATCTGGGCACCTTTTACAAAACTATTAAATTTTGTATTATCAAAAACCAAATCTTCCTTTTTTTTAATTTTTTTTAGCAATAAGGATAAATTTCTAAATGCAATTATCTTTGCAGCTCTATGCTGTTTTATCCGTTCACTTCTTTTTGATTCCTCACTTAATGGTGCAAATCCTCTTGCCTTTATAATATTTTTTTCAGTAATGGCTCCTTCATAATTATTTTTAAACTCTTTTTTTAAACGGCAAACTCTTATAATATCTTAACTGTATTTTCTGTATAATCCCGATATAGTAATCATTGATTTGAAGCTTTACTTTAAATTTATCGGCATTATTAAATTCTTCAATTTTCATGTTATTAAAACTTTCAAAATTATAACTGCTTTTAACTCCTTCAATTTTTACCCATGAATCTTCATTATTTTTCATGAATATTTCATAAGACCCTGGTATTAAATTAATATGATATATTTTCAAGTTAAAAAATTGTGCATCTTTCATCGGCACAATATTGAAAACAACTGATTTAGAGCTATTATCTACCTTATTTATATATAGCTGGCTATTAAAAAATTCATGGGGAAGATTAATATCATTAATATTTTCTCTGATTTTATATTCATAATCAACAGCAGCAGATAAAATTGAAATAAATATAATTAATAGTAAAGTAGTATAAATGAACTTCTTATCTATATTCATATTATAACTCTCTTGATATAAACAAACTTACTTTGTTATTTTTATATTCGGATTTCACATCAATTTTTTCTATATGCCAGTCTGATAGATAGCTTTCTACTACTCCATCAATAGTACTTATAGTTAAATTCAACAGATAAAAATACATATATTTTTCCATATTATCATAATTTTTTTCATATAACCTATATTTCTCTCTACTTTCAGTTTCAAGATAATCATCATAATATTCTTTTTGTTTATTATAATAATTATATGATTTATAGGCAAAAAACAAACCCAACCCGAAAAAAATTGAACCCTTAACATATTTCTTATTATAGAAATCTCCGCTTCCGGGAACTAATACTCCCATAATTAATGCTTTTGTAGGAGATTTAGAATCTTTTTTATTAGCCTGTTTCTTTTTCTCTGCGAAAAAGGAATTAGTTAATAACAAGAAAATCATAAAAATGATTAAAATTTTTTTCATTATTTATCTATCTCCACTTTATAAAGATAGCCATTTCTTTCTATTACAAAATCCAGCTTGTCTTCATAAAGATGTTTAAGCAAAACATCTTTCAAATCTTTTTTTGTATGAATTTTGCAATTTTCCACAAGTCTGATTACATCATTCTTCTTAACATTTTTTTCTGATACAAAAGAATTTTTTTCTATTTTTTTTATAATTAAACCTTTTTCATTTCTCAAATTATATTTTAAAGCTTCTTTATATTTTAATTCTTCAAGTTTCTCTATTCCCAAATATTTTAAATAATTATCAAACTCATAATCCCGGGGATAAAAGGAAATATTTTCTGTATTTTTTCCGTTCCATATTTCTAATTTAACCTTTTCATCGGGAGAAAATCTTACCATGTAGCCCTGCCACCACTTTTTATTTTTGACAAATTCATTATTGTATTCAGTAATTATATCTCCCTTATCCAGGCCAGCTTTTTTTGCATTAGAATCTTTATCAATTTCTGAAACAATTACACCGTGATGTTCTTTTAGATTATATTTTTCTTTTACAGAAAAGGGTATATCTTCAATTTTAAAATTGACCCATCCTCTTTTGACCCTTCCATATTTCTTAATATCCTTAATGCTCTTCTTGGCACTGTTTATAGGAATTGCAAATCCAATACCCTGGGACCCGCCACTTGTAGAAAATATTGAATTATTAATCCCTATAAGCTCTCCGCCTGCATTAACAAGAGGACCACCGCTATTACCCGGATTAATTGCTGCATCAGTTTGTATTACTCCATAAATCTTATTAGTACATCTATTTTGACTGCTTATCGCAATTGTTCTCATTTTTGCAGATACAACACCTACAGTTACCGTGGGCTGTGGATCATATACCATTAAACCAAAAGGATTACCAAAAGCTATTACCCATTCTCCTGTCAGGAGATTATCGGAATCACCCATTTTAATTACCGGAAGATTCTCTCCTTTAATTTTTATTAGTGCAAGATCATTTAGTACATCCACACCTTCTACTTTTCCTTTAAATTTTCTCCCATCAGGTAGTGTAACTAATATTTCATCGGCATTTTCAGTAACATGACTTGCAGTTAGAATATATCCTTTTTCTGATATAATAACTCCAGAACCCAAACTAATTCTCTCTCTATTTTTTCTAAATGGTTCTATACCAAAAAATTTTTCAAAAAATTTCCTGTATAAATCCATGTTTGGATTAGATTTCTTGGTTGAAGTTTTGATACTTACTACTGCAGAGGAAACACTGCTTACAGCTTTTGTAATTGCTCCTTTACGTTCCTTGTGTATCTTTAGATTTTGTTGATATCCCGTCTTTTCCTTTTCTGTAAGTAAAGAAATTATTTCATCGTAATTTTTAAAAAACAATCCCGATAAAAAACCAACTATTAAAACTAATAATGCTAAAAAAAAATACTTTAATTTATTTTTATAAATCATATTATAAATTATTTTCTATTATTTCTTTTAAATCCTTTTTTTCGAGCAACCCGACTTTTTTATCTATTACCTCTCCGTTTTTCATTAGCATAAGAGTTGGAATACTCATAATATCATACTCAACAGATAATTCTTTGGCTTTATCAATGTTCACCTTTGCAAATTTAACATTTTTGTTTTCATCGTACTCTTTGCTAACTTTTTCAAAAATCGGACCGAATATTTTACACGGATTGCACCACTCCGCCCAAAAATCGATAACAGTGAGACCTTCAAAATTTAAAATTTCATTTTCAAAATTATCTTCATTTATAGTTGTATATGACATATATCCTCCTTGTTTTATAAACCAGAATCAAATTCAAAGAAATAAGTATTATCTATTTCACTTCTATAATTTTTTTCAATATAATTTTGTAAAAGTTTAACTCCCCCAACTTCGGACCTATAATGTCCAACAAATACTGCAGAAATATCTTTTTCAAGTACCCTGAAATAAATTTCATGGGTTACTTCACCGGAAAGCAGCAAATCAAAATCAGCTTCAAATATTCCATCCAACATCGATTTTGGATCTCCACTTAATATTCCCACTTTTTCAATCATCTTATGAGATACTATTTTATGCTTAATCTCACCTATTTCCTTCTCAACATAATTCTCTATTTTACTATATTTTGTTTTATTTGGTAGATGTCCAATGAATCCCATAGGAAACCCTCCAAAATCGACCAGCATTTCTCTATTCCGGAGGTCCATTTTATCATATAAATATCTATTGTTCCCTAGTTCTTCATGAATATCCAGAGGTAAATGTAT
>CAZMFS010000182.1:0-4934 GCA_964565585.1 uncultured bacterium | reverse complement strand
CTTTTATATAAATGGTTTCATCAATATTTTTTGGGAAAAACCAGTTATAGAGAAATGTGAATATAAAAATAACTATAAATACTATGACTAAATATTTAAGATTTATATTTTTTATCATTTAATTAGTACCTCTCCATTTTTCATGGTTATTGTAATTTTATCTCTTTTAAATAAATTATTAATCTTGAAATTAATTGCCAAATAAGAAAATATGTTATTTTGGAATATTCTATCCATAGCTCTTAATTTCTCAGGATTATCTTTTACTTTTTCAAGTAAAAAATTCAAAACCGATTCTTTTATATTCCAGCTAGTATCAACTTTTGATTCTAACTTTTCTTTTAAATTCACCTTTAATATTTTTTTCATTTGACTATCATCCAAGTAACTGAAAACAATATTTTTATCTATTAAATGTAATAATTCTTCGTCTAATATTGATTTCAAACCATCTTTAACTTCTTTAGGGTTGTATTCATAAATATCTTCGGATACGAATCCCAGTTGTTTTTTCTTTTCTTCATAAGCTTTTACAGTCATTATTATGGTAATACCTTTAAAATATACTTTATTACCAAGATTATCCTCAAATTCTCCGGTTTTAAATATATCCATTAAAATAGACAATACCTTATCATCCGCTTTATCTATCTCATCCAGAAATAGTATTGAATAAGGATATCGGCTAATTAATTTAGTAAGAATAGAAGGATAGACCTGATCATTAGAGGTGTCATTAAATCCCAACAGTTTCCAAACCGACTGAGGCTCTGAAAATTTGTTCATATCTAAAAATGATATCCTATTTTTATCATTGTACAATACACCTGCCAACTCACGCATAAGCTTTTTCTTTCCCACACCTCTTGGACCGACAAATAAAAATATTCCATCAGGAAGATTGGGATTTAGATTGAAATAATTTTCTTTCATTTTTATTGTTTCTATTATACTGTCAATAGCCTGTTTTTGACCGATTATATTATCATATAATCTAGTTTCCAGTCTTTCATAAAATGATTTATTTCTTGTAACTCTACCTTTAGGTATATCAATACTATTGGCAATAGCAGCATCAATATCATTTTTTCTAACAATTTTTGTTTTTCTTTTATTATTAGAGTATTTAATATTTAATTTTGCAGCGACTGTATCTAAAAGTGATATCGATTCCTCTAAATATTTGTTAGTATTGAGATACCTTTTTATCATTTGGTAAGTATATTTTACATTTTCTTTTGATATTTTAATCCCATAGTTATTTTCTAACGATTTGGTAAAATTTACTAAAATCTCGTTAGCTTTTTGTTGGGAAATTTGTTTCAACTTAATCATTTCAACTTTATTTTTATAAAAATTATCTTCCTCAAAATAATTTTTTAAATATTGTTTCTCAGTAAATCCTATAACCTTGATATTTCTTCTGCTCAGAGAAGGCTTTAAAAGAAGCAATATGTCAATTTTTCCTGCTTTGTAATAATCAGGAAATATTTCATCAAAATAAAGAATAACATTAGAATATTTTTCAGCTTCCAGAATTATGCTTCTCAATTTGTTAACAAAATCGTTAGCATCTTTAGAATCTGCAATTAGTGAATCAATCATTATTCTTATTACATAATTGTTTTCTAATTTTTCCGATGCTTTACCTTTTTTTATATTTTGAACTAGCCCCTCTATTAGTACATCTTTATTAATACCCATAGAACCAACAATGATAGGTAGATTTTTAATATCTCTTGATAATATTTCTATTAAATTATCGGTTATATCCCAGTCAGCTGTAAAAGGTACAATCCCTTTTTTTGATATGACTTTATTAATATTTACACCGTATTTTAATAGATTGTTCTGTTCCTCTAGATAATCCTTTTTCAATTCTTCGATATAATACACATCTTCAAGTTCTCCAATTTCAATATTCATATTATTAAATACTTTTTCAACCTCATTGTCTGGCTCATCAATTATAGCTAAAAAAAGATGAAAAGGCATTATTTGCTTTGATTTAGTATTTAGTGCTATTATACTGCTTAATTCAAGAATATCCTGAGTTTTTTCATCAATTTTTTCAGCGGGCTTATCTGAAGTTTCTAATTTGCTAAATTCATTTGATATTTTACTTAAAAATATATCATTATCCAAATTGTGGTTTGATAGCCATTTGTTTATTTTAGGTAATTTTAGGTCTACCAATGCATACAGTAAATGAATCTGCTTGATAAATTTATGATTTTTTGAATAAGCTAATGATTCTGCTTTATCTAAAACATTTTCAAGATCTTCTGAAAAAAAATACCTTTTCATAATTACTCCCTATTTTTATTTTCATTTACCGGGAATTCATCGTAATTTTGTAATTTAGCTTTTATATCATCAAAAGCTGGATTTATTTCAAGAGCTTTTTTCCAATATTCTAATGCTTTTTCAATATTATCTTTTTTTTCATACACATCTCCAATTGCCTTATATGCTTTTGCAAAGTTGGGCTTTTTATCGATGGCTTTATTTAAATATTCTAGAGATGAATCAAAAATTTTATCTTCTGCAAATATGTTTCCCAAATTATAATGTGCTTCAGCAAAATCAGGATTTTTATTTATTAAATTTTTATATACTGATTTTGCCTTATCATTTTTATTTAAATGTGAAAATGCCAAACCCAAGTTATTAAATGCTCCCCATAATTCTGGATTAATTTTAATAGCTTCTTTAAATTTGTCGATAGCTTCTTGATAATTTCCCTCAAGCATATATTTTAATCCAGTTTTATTATATTCTTTACTCTTTTCATACTTCATAGTTTCATTTTCAGTTTCTAAAAATTTTTTCTGGAGCTCACTAATCTTTTTAATATCCTCTATCTTATCTTCAATATTATCTTTTAATGAATTTTGATTTTTCTCTAAAGAATTAATCTTTTCACTTATATTTGATAAAGAATCTCTTAGGCTTTCATTGACCTTCCTATTTTGATTTATTTGTTCAGTAAAAGTATTTTGTATTTCAAGAAGTTTATCAAACTTATTATTAATCTTTTCTAATTCCGGAACAACATTTCTAGTATTTAAAAGCTGGAGGGTTTTTTTCTCAATTTCTTTTAAGTCATTTATTGGAGATACTATTTTTTGTGCGTTATTATTTTCATTTTCTTTGAGTGTTTGTAATTCATTATTTATTTTAGATATTTCATTTTTAAGTTCTTTTAACTTATTTGAAAATTCCGTAAATAATTCATTATTATTTGTAAAATTTTGATTAATACTGTTTAATATATCCTTTATGGTATTCATTTGTTCAGTATTATCTTTAGTAACCTTTTTTAATTCTTTAAATTTATTTTTTGTGAGATTATAAATTTTATCATAAAATTTCTTATTGAGCTGATTTATATCTTTAAGATTGCCCTTGATATTTAACTCATCAAATTTTGTAACAATTTTATCTAGTTCTGGTATATCGAATTTCTTTTTATTAATTTCTTCGATTAAAGTTTCTATTTGAGTTTTTAGATTCTCAAAGTTATCCCGCTGTAATTTTAATAATTCACTATTATCTATACTTTTTAAAGACTCTTTGATTTGTTCAATTTTATCAAGAAGGAGGTTTCCTTCATCCAAATTATCATAGAAATTATACATAGATTTTGAGCTTTTATTTAAAATACTGCCAATTTTCTTTATTAATCTCTCCTTTTGCTGTGAATTTTTTTTGATTAGATCTTTTATCTCTTCTATTTTTTCATCTCTGTTAAAATCAAACTCCTTTAGAGCACAATTATTTCTATCGGCTAAATACAAAAAACATTCTCCTTCTAAACATTCAATATTTTCTCCATCTTCCCTTAAAAAAGGACATAATTTACCCATCTTAACTCCTTTATTTTAATAAAGATATTCCAGATTTTTTAGTCTCGTAAGAATACTTATTCATATTAATATAGTCTCTAATTTTCTTAAAACTATCTTCCTTTATGTAACCTTTTAAATAATTCAAATAATATTTTGCTTTATTATACAAGTTTAAATCAATGTAGAAATTAATAACATTTTTTATTAGTTCAATATCAATATCTGATAAGGACAATGAATTGAAAGATAAATTTTCCACTTCTATTAAAAAATTGTAATATTTTTTCATTTCATAGTAGTATTTTAGCTTATATAGAAGAAATTCTCTGGATTGAAGTTTTTTATCATTATTGTTATTGATTATTTCTTGCATCTTATCTAAATTTCCTTCTTTATAATATATTTTTAGCAATTTAATTTTATCCTCAAAATTATCGCTCTTCATATAATAATTCTTCCATATTTCATTTTTCTGCTTTTTTATTTCGTTATATAAATTATGCAATTGCCTCTTATCACTAATTATTTTTTTAAGTTTATTAATAATTTTTTTATACTTTTTTGAATCATTCTCATTAATTATTGCATATATCATTAAATACTCTTTTAAATCGTTTGAGTTTAATTCAAATTCGTTTAATTTGCCATAGATTTTGTTTAATCTTTTAAAATCTTTCATACTGAAGAAATAATTAATATAGAATTTTAATGCTTGATTTTTTAAATCTTTAATTGTAAATAATTTGTTAAATATATATTCAATGAACTTTTCTTCGTTTTTCAATATATTAATATTATCTTTGATTTTTTGGAATAATTTCTTATAATTCTCTTTTAATAACAATAATTTAATATAATCTTTAAATATAATTTTATTGCTGATTATATAATCGTAATTTTCGATTATTTTTGTTAATTTATCTATATTTGTATTATCATTTTTATCTATTTGTTTAATATTTTTACTTATTTCTGTACTTTTTTTATCAAGAATTAAAGATAGTTTCACTACAAATATCTTCACCTTGCTGTCTTCTATAGAAGAATAATTTTCAATTAATCTACTATAAATTTCTGAAATTT
>CAZMFS010000181.1:0-4940 GCA_964565585.1 uncultured bacterium | reverse complement strand
GATTGAAACTGCAGTGTGAGCACTGGAAGTCCACTGTATTCCATTTCTTTCAGATATAATAGTAGATAATGAAGAAGTAAGAGCATAATTAGTATATAAGCTATATTCTTTATCCTTATTTTTTACATAATTATCAATTTTATTCATTTTCTTAATAATTTTACTTTTTTCTTTTTCGGTCAGATCTTCATATCCGCTGTAACTTTCAATATATTCTATATATGAACTCTTCTTTCCTTTATATATTTTTTTCTCAATTATATAACTTACTGAACGGTTTATTTCAAGCAAATTAGATATATCAAGAGAATAATTATGCCCATACCCCAACCCCAGGCCTCCAGTTTCATGATCTGCTAAAACAACAATGAGAGTTTCATTCTTATGTTTTTTATAAAACTGGTATGCCCTTCTGATTGCATTATCAAATGCAATAGTTTCGTGTACTGTGGCAGCAGGATCGTTTAAATGACATCCATGGTCTATTCTTCCGCCCTCAACCATCAAGAAAAATCCATCTTTATCCTTTTTTAGAACCGATATTGCTTTTGAAGTTGCATTTTTAAGACCCGGCATTTTTGAACTTTCTCTATCAATTTTGTAGGGAATATGACTATTTGTAAAACAAGCAAAAACTTTTTTTCTTTCATCGTAATTATAGAATTTTTTATAATCCCTTTCTTTTGTAAAAATTTCATAGTTTTTATCAGCAAATTTTTCCAGCAAATTTTTATTATCTTTTCGTTCTGAATTTTTTATTTTAGAAGGAATAAAATGTTTCAAGCCTCCTCCGTAAAAAAAATCTACTCCGCTGTCAAGTAAATCAATAGCTATTTCGTTCTCTTTGCCTCTATCTTTATTATGTGCAGTAAAAACTGCAGGAGTAGCATGGGTTAACCTGGTGGTTGAAATAACACCTGTAGATAATCCTTTATTTTCAGCTAATTCAACAATAGTTTCTAATTTTTTATCACTATCCGGTCTTACAGAAATCATGCCGTTATTTGTCTTATAGCCGGTTGCAAGAGCAGTACCAGCTGCTGCTGAATCGGTTATATATGAATTTAAAGATCTTGTATCTATAAAACTATTTACCGGAAAATTATTCATAATCAAATTTTTATTATTTTTTTCATCTAAATAAATATCTGCAAGCTTTCTCTGTGAAATTCCCATACCATCACCAATAAAATAAAAAATATATTTGGGGGCCTTTTTTGTATCCAGTTGCGCATAAACTCCCAGAAAAGAAGTTAAAACTAAAACAAAAACAACTAAAATGGAAATTCTTCTTATAAATTTTCTCATTTTATTCCTTTCTTTTTATGCTTTATCAATATTTCTATATGCTCTTAAATATTTTCCGGTATATGACTTTTTGGATTCTAAAATCCCAGGAAACTCTCCCTGATATACAATTTTACCGCCATCTCTTCCACCTTCGGGTCCCAGATCTATTATCCAATCTGCATATTTAATTACATCAAGGTTATGCTCTACAATAACAACAGTATTTCCCCTATCAACTAATCTATTTAGAACATCCAGTAATTTTTTAATATCATCAAAATGCAGCCCGGTTGTGGGCTCATCTAAAAGATATATGGTATCTCCCCTGCTTCTTTTTGATAGTTCACTTGCCAGCTTTACCCTCTGAGCTTCCCCTCCGGATAAAGTTGTCGCAGACTGACCAAGTTTTATATATCCAAGTCCAACATCATAAAGGGTTTGTAGTTTCCTTTTAACTTTTGGTATTTTTTTGAAAAACTCAAGCGCTTCCTCCACTGTCATATTTAATACATCATTAATATTCTTTCCGTTATATCTAATTTCTAAAGTTTCTTTATTGTACCTCTTACCATTACATACTTCACAATCAATATAAATATCGGTTAAAAAATGCATTTTAATTTGCTGAACTCCGGTACCTTTACATGCTTCGCATCTTCCGCCTTTTACATTAAAACTAAAACGTCCTCTATCATATCCTCTTATTTTAGCCTCCGGAAGAGATGCAAATAGTTCTCTTATACCGTCAAAAGCTTTTGTATATGTAGCCGGATTTGAACGAGGGGTTCTTCCTATAGGATCCTGACTAATTTCTATAACCTTATTAAAATCTTCATGTCCTTTAAGTTCTTTAAATTTTCCTGCATTTTTCCATGATCTGTTTATTTCATTATTAAGAGCAGGATATAGGGTATCAAATATTAAAGAGGATTTGCCAGCACCAGACACTCCTGTAACCAGAGTCATAGCTCCCTTAGGGATTTTAATATCAATATCTTTCAAATTATTTTGTTCACAGCCCTCAAGTTTAAGCCAATCCCGAGCTATATCCCTTATCTTCTCTTTTGGACTAATATATTTATCATACCTCAAATATTTTCCCGTAAGCGATTCTTTATCATTTTTTAACTGTTCAGGAGTTCCCTCAAATACAATTTCGCCACCAAAAACCCCCGCTTTAGGACCAAATTCAACTACTCTATCCGATCTCTCAATAGTATCTCTATCATGTTCAACTATAATAACTGTATTTCCCAGGTCACGAAGATTTTCCAGAGAAGTTATAAGATTCATATTATCGCGCTGATGAAGCCCTATTGAAGGTTCATCCAGAACATATAAAACCCCTGTTAAACCACTTCCTATTTGACTTGCTAATCTAATTCTCTGTGATTCACCACCGCTTAGTGTTGGAGCTTTCCTATCCAGTGATAAATAATACAGTCCAACATCCAGCAAAAACTTAACTCTGCTTTTAATCTCTTTCAGTAATTCTTTTGCAATTTTTTGTTGTCTTTCTTTTAGATTAACATTTTCCAAAAAATTATATAGATCTCTAATAGGTATGGATACAAGTTCCGAGATATTTTTCTCATCAATATATACATGAAGAGCCTCTTTATTTAATCTTTTCCCATTACAGGTTTTGCAGACTTTTTCAGACATAAATTTATTTTCATAATAGGCACGGGCATCCGATGATTTTGTAGTTTTATATCGCCTTTGTATAATATTAACTACTCCTTCAGTACCCAATCTATCATCACCGTAGAAAAGTTTATCAATAAAAGACTGAGATAGATCCTCAAAAGGGGTGTCCATACTTTTATTATAAAAATCAAAAATTCTTTTTACCCGTCCGTAATACCATCTGTCCTGTTTTTTCCTTAATTCCCCCCAGAACCTTACTGCACCATCATTAACAGAAAGTTTTTTATTGGGAACAAGTTTGTCAATATCAACTATCTGCTTTTCTCCCAACCCGTTACAATCCTCACACATTCCCTGTGGGGAATTAAATGAAAAGGTTTGAGGAGTTATATCCTTATAACTAATATCACAGTACGGGCAGTGTAGATCTTCGCTGAAAAATTTCTGGGTACCATCTCTAAGCTCCACAATCATTTTACCACTTCCGTATCTTAATGCAGTATCTACAGAATCAGCAAGTCTTGTGCGAACTCCGTCTCTAATGGATAATCTATCAATAACCACATCAATATCGTGTTTTTTATTTTTATCCAGATCAATATCTTCATCTAGCATCATTATTTCACCATTAATTTTTACTCTTATAAAACCTTCCCGGGCTATTTTTTCAAAATATTCTTTATACTCGCCCTTTCTGTTTCTAACTACCGGGGCAAGAATCATAAATTTTGTATCTTCGGGGTATTCAAGAATTTTATCAATCATCTCATCTGCACTTTGCTTTCCTATTTCTCTACCACAGGAATAACAAAACGGTTTACCAACTCTGGCATAAAGAATTCTCATATAATCATAAATTTCTGTTATTGTTCCTACAGTTGAACGGGGATTGTGACTTCTTGATTTTTGTTCTATCGATATTGCAGGGGATAATCCCTCAATAAAATCTACTTCAGGTTTATCCTTAATTCCCAAAAACTGACGGGCATATGTTGATAAAGATTCAACATATCTTCTCTGTCCCTCCGCATATATTGTATCAAAAGCCATAGAAGATTTGCCGGAACCGGAAATCCCGGCAAAGGTAATCAGCTTGTTTTTAGGTAGTTTAAGATCTACATCCTTCAAATTGTGCATCTTTGCACCTTTAATCTCAATAAAATTTTTCATAATATATCACCGAAAGAATTATAGTCGATAAAGAAAAAAGCTCAAATGATTAAAAACTTCTAATCTTTATAACTATCCTTATTGTTAGGCTTGTCTTTTTTTTTATTTTTGCCTATTCCTTTTATTTTTTTTACATCCTCACTTATATCTTTGTTTATTTTTTCAATTTCTTTTTTTTCCAAGTCTAATCTGGATTTAACACTGTTAATTGATTCTTCATAATCCTTAACTTCAGTTCCTATTAAATATTTTGCATATAAAAACTGCTTATATGCTTCCAATAATTTATTCTGCTTTGTATATACTAAACCCAGATGAAAATACGGTTCCGAAGCATTGTTTAAATATTTTATAGACTGTTTCAGCATCTTCTCAGACTTTTTATAATTTCCTTTTTTGTAATATGCCAAGCCAAGTGTATCTTCAATACTTGCTAAAAAAATATTAATATTATTTTCCCATTTTTCAACACCCAGATTATATTGACTTTTCTGCTGCTTTTTTACAATATTAAAAGCTTTTTTCGCTAGATTTATGGATTCATCGATTAATTCGTTCTGAGTTGCAAGCTTGAAAGCAACTTCATTATAAACCTGGGCTTTTATTAGTGGTTTTTGAATATTTAGTGCATCAAAATATTCAGATAAAATATCAAGCAATTTCCTGTATCTACCGTTGTTAATTAAAACTTTGTAATACAACTTATAAATATTGCTCAGTTGATTTGAATTATATGAATCTTTTTCATCTATCAATGCTTCAATTTCTGTTATTTTATCTTCGATATTTTCAATTGTCATTATTTCTTCCATTTTATTTTTAACTTTATT
>CAZMFS010000180.1:0-4974 GCA_964565585.1 uncultured bacterium | reverse complement strand
TAATTAATAAACTTGACATATACAAGATTATAAATAAAATATTAAATAAGTCAAGAATTTATAATTTTATGAAACCGAAAGGAGGTAATTAATTGAAGACAATAGAGATACTTAAATCATTTACTGAAGCATCAGGAGTGTCGGGTGATGAACAGGAAATAGCTGAACTGGTTAGAAAATTCTTTTCCCAAAATGCTGATAAAGCTTATATCGATAAGCTAAATAATGTCATAGGTTTTAAAAAAGGGGACGAATCCAGCGGTAAAATTATGTTTGCTTCTCATATTGACCAGATCGGTTTAATGGTAAATAAAATTGATGAAAATGGATTTATCAATTTTGTACCTATTGGTGGACATGATCCGAGGGTGCTTTTAGGACAGGATGTAATAATATTAGGAAAAAAACAGATAAAAGGGGTTATAGGAACAACTCCTCCTCATTTGCAGAAAAAGAAAGACAAAAATAAAGTTACGCCTATTGAAGATCTATATATTGATACGGGATTAAAAAAAGAAGTTGTTGAAGAAAAAATCTCGGTGGGGGATGCTATAATCTTTGATACTGCAGCAGTTGAATTACAGAATGAAAATATTGCTTCACAGGCTATGGATAATAGGGCTGGTGTTGTAGTACTTGTAGAGGTTTTAAAGGAACTTAGGAATTTAAAGCACAACTGGGATGTATATATGGTTGGAACCTCCCAGGAAGAGGTAGGAGTAAGAGGAGTTTCTACCAGTGCTTATAAGATAAAACCCGATGTGGGTGTTGTTATAGATGTAACATTTGGGTATTCTCCCGGTGCAAAAAAACATAAAGTAACGAAATTAAACAAAGGGGGAAGCATTGATTCGGGACCAAATTTCCATCCTTATCTTACAAAAAAATTAATTGAGCTTGCAGACGAATGGGAGATACCATTTCAGAAATCTTTTGCAGCTAGACCAGGAGGGACTGATGCTTATTCTCTTCAGATATCTGGTGAGGGGATTCCTGTAGTTCAAATGGGAATTCCATTAAGATATATGCATACTACTGTGGAAACTCTTAACATTCAGGACATTAAAAGAATAGCTAAAATACTGGCTCTATTTGTATCAAGAGTTGATGATTATTATAAGGAGGTAGAGCAGTGATAAGTTTATTGGAAAAGTATTCAAATGCGTTTGGTGTATCAGGTTTTGAAGATGATATTAGAGATAAAATTAAGGATGAAATAAAGGATTATGTTGATAAAATAGAAACTGATTTTATGGGAAATTTGTACGGACATAAAAAATCCCGAAAGAAAGATGCTAAAAAGATTATGGTTATAGCTCACATGGATGAAGTTGGATTTATGATTGACTATATAAATAAGCAGGGATTTTTAAATTTTCAACGAGTTGGTGGAATTGATCCACGATTGTTAGTTTCAAAAAAAGTTCTTATTGGAGAGGATAGAATCTCAGGGGTAATAGGCGCAAAACCGATTCATCTCCAGAAAAGAAGTGAATGGAAAAAGCCTATCCCCTTATCAAATATGTATATTGATATAGGAGCTAAGAACAGAGATTCTGCAAAGAAGGTAGTAAAAGAAGGCGATTTTGCAACTTTTGATACAGCTTTTGATATCCAGGAAGATGTTGTTTCCGGAAAAGCATTTGATGATAGGGTAGGATGTGGTGTTGTTACAGAAATATTAAGAGGGTTAGAGGAAAACGAATCCTATCCAGTTGATTTGACAGCCGTTTTTACGGTTCAGGAAGAAGTTGGTCTGAGAGGCGCTTCAGTTTTAGCTGAAAGAGTTAACCCGGATTATGTAATTGCTTTTGAGGGCACCACTGCAGGAGACGTCCCAGATCCGGATAATAGGGATGATAGTCCCTCTACAGAAATGAGAAAAGGACCTGCTATTACGGTAATGGATAGAACTACAATAGGGTTTAGAAAACTTAAAAAACATCTGGAGAATACTGCCAATAAGTACGATATCCCCTATCAATATAAAAGATCTGTTACAGGAGGTACTGATATAGGGGTTATACATACAAAGGGAGGAATCCCATCTATTGTTGTTTCCACTCCAGTAAGGTATATACATGCACCAAGAGGAATTATGGCTACAAAGGATTATAAAAATACTGTAGAATTAACTATAAAAGCATTAAAAGATTTTGAGGAGGTTTTATGAAAAAGTTAATTAAAGAGATTGTTGAAACTTTTGGCCCGTCAGGAAGAGAGGATGAAATTAGAAAAAAAATTAGTAAATATATGAAACCTCATGTAGATGAGATAAAAGAAGACAATATGGGTAATTTAATATGTATAAAGAAAGGGGATGGCCCTAAAATTATGGTAGCAGCGCACATGGATGAAATTGGGGTTATTACCACACATGTTACCAAAAAGGGTTTTTTAAGATTTTCTTCTGTTGGAGGTGTTTCACCGGTAAGATGTTTATATCAAAGAGTTGTTTTTGAAAATAATGTAAAAGGAATTATTGGAACTGAACCTGTAGATAAATTATCAAATTTAGATTTTGATAAGCTTTTCATTGATATAGGAGCAAAAGATAAAGAAGAAGCACGAGAAATGCTGGGTGAAGGTATGTTTGGAGCATTCATGAATAATTATGAAGAATTAAATGATCTAATGGTTGCTAAATCTATGGATGATAGAATCGGATGTGCTGTAGCAATTAAAGCTGCTGAAAAGCTCCAGGAAACTGACAATGAAATTTATTTTGTTTTTACAACTCAGGAAGAGGTGGGACTCCGAGGAGCCAAAGTTTCGGCTTATAATCTTGAGCCCGATCTGGGTATAGCGATCGATGTAACCGGCAGCGGGGATACTCCTGAAGCACCTAAAATGCCAATGAAGTTAAGAAATGGAGTAGCAATAAAAGTAAAAGATAGCTCTGTTTTGGTTCCCAGAAAAGTTAAGGATTTTTTAATCAACACTGCAGAAAAAAATAATATTGATTATCAGCTTGAGGTATTAAGGTATGGAGGTACCGATGCGGGAGCAATAAATTTAACAAAATCCGGGATAATGTCAGGCGTATTATCTATACCAACAAGATACATACATTCAGTTTCAGAGGTTCTTTCAAAATCAGATGTAAATGCTACAATTGAACTTTTAACTAAGGCGCTTGAAAGTGATATAAGTAGCATTATATAACTAAGTAAGCAGTGGGAGGTATTTCCTCCCACAAAAAAAAAAGAGGTTTTATGAAAAATATTGAACCTGTTTCATTGATAGGAAGATCAAAGTCCCTACAAAAAATTAGAAAAAAAATAACAAAAATTGCACATTTTGATGCAACTGTTTTGATCACTGGTGAAACAGGGGTAGGTAAGGAGATTGTTGCCAAGAGAATTCATAATTTAAGTAATAGGAAAAATGGTAATTTTGTACCTATTAATGTGGGAGCAATACCTGATAATCTCCTTGAGTCCGAGCTATTTGGATACGAGAAGGGGGCATTTACTGGAGCCGATGAAAAAAAGAAGGGCAAACTTGAAATTGCTCATAAGGGTAGTTTTTTCATGGATGAGATAGGTGAACTACCAATTCATCTTCAGGTAAAGCTTCTTAGGGCTATACAAAATCAAACATTTCAAAGATTAGGGTCTGTAGAAACTATAAAAGTTGATGTTAGATTTATAGCTTCTACAAACCGGAATTTAGAAAAGATGATCAAAAATAAGAAGTTTAGGGAAGATCTCTATTTCAGGATAAATGTAATAACGATTAATATACCACCTTTGAGGGAACGGAAAGAGGATATCGAGATTTTAACTCGCTACTTTTTTAAAAATGAGTTTGGGTTTCTTCCCGAGATTGATAAAAATGTCTACTCGTATTTAAAATCTTTTGAATGGTATGGAAATGTTAGGGAATTAATTAATAATCTTATGAGAATTTCTATCTTTTTAGATAACAAGAACCGTATAAAACTAGATGATGTGAAACCTTTTGTCAAAACTGCAAAATTAGAGGAACCAAGGGATGAGAATTTAATTGACAATTATTTGAACCTTAATTATAAACAGGCTATGAAACAATTTAAAAAGAAATATATAAAAAAGATACTTCAGAAAAACAACTGGATACAGATTGAGGCAGCAAAAGATATGAACATTCAGCCCACCTATCTCTCCAAATTGATTAAAAAGTACAACATTGAAAGGGATTAATTATTATTTAGAATTTTATTATAATATTCGTTTATCTCTTTTTCAAAAATTTTATCCGGAATTTGATTTTTATATTTTTCAATTAAGTTATGTAACTTTTTTTGGGTTTCTTTGTTTTTGTTTTTTTGCATTTTTAATATTTTATCAATAAGTTCTTTTTTTCTTTTTTTGCTTTTATTGTTTTTTGATATATTATCTACAATTTTTTCTAAATGTATATCAAGATTTTTTAATTTTTCCTTTCTTTGTTTTTTGTTGGGCTCATTAATTACTTTTTTCATTGATTCCTTTATCTTCTTTAACATTTTTTTGTATTCTTCACTTCTTGTATTTTTGATTATTTTTTCCACTTCAGTTTTTAAATTCTTTTGGGATTTCATTAGTTTGGATAGTTTTTTGTTATTTCTACCTGATTTCATTTTTTTCATTTTTGAAAAAATTCTTTGTTGTTTTTCCTTAATTTTTTTTATTTTATTAAACATTTTTGAAAGGTTAATTTGATTTGATTTATTTTGAATTTTGTTTAATGAGTTAATTAACAATTTGTTGTTATTGTTGAGGTGATTCCTTATATTGCTGTAATGTGCATATTTGTTTTTATGCTGATAATCGCTAATAAAATTGTTAATTTTTGAGATAAGAGATGTGTAGTTACTTATTAAACCTGGATCCATATAGATAATTCCTTTTTCAAAATTTAAAATTTTCTCTCTGTTTTGTTTTATATTATTTTCCAGTTCTTCCAGTATTTTTACATTGATGTTTTCATTTAATAGCATTTTTTTAATTG
>CAZMFS010000179.1:0-4979 GCA_964565585.1 uncultured bacterium | reverse complement strand
CGCACTTATATTATTAGCCCCAACTGCAAAATTTTTAGCGCCCATGTGATATATATAATTTACATTGGTCATATCATATGAAGACTTAGTTTTATTTACCCAATCCGCACTTCTTTTCCTCGAATCTATCATTATCTTAAAGAGTAAAGATATTTCTTCCTTTCTGGATCCTTGAAGAATTTGAAAACCACTAAAAGGTCTTTCCTCAAAAAATTTCTTTACTAAATTAACTTTATTAGAAGGAAGATGGGACCTCTTGTCGTTTACATAAACATGCTCGCCTGTTAATAGAAAGATAAGCTCCTCATCCATGCTTAATATCTTATTTATAAGGGAATAAACCTTGTCAAAAAATCTCTGAGATTCTGGATGATCGAACTTGTAAAGTTGAAATTTTTGAAGAGCTATTATAAAAACTTTGGTAAATCTATCTCTCAAATCCATAAATCCTCGCTTTTTTTATACATCGATTATTTTAATAGTATTTGTAGTACCTGTTCTGCCAATTGGTGTTCCAGAAGTAATAACTATTTTATGATCCGGTTTTATAAGATTTTTTTCTATAAGAATTTCTTTTCCTTCATCAATCATATTATCCATACTATTAAAGTGACCTATTTTAAAAGGAATTACTCCAAAAACACCCTTTAATTGCCTAACCACCTTTTCATCCTGTGTAAAAGCATATACTGGTAAACTGGGTCTAAATTTTGCAACTCTTCTGGCAGTAGATCCCGAGGAAGTAAAACACAAAATTGCCTGAGCAGGAAGAGAATATGAGGCATCTACAGCTGCATAGCTAATTGATTCGCTTATATTCCCCTTATTAACATCTATATTTTTCAAATAATTCTCATAATTAATTGATTCTTCAGTATTCTTAACTACCTCTTTTAGGATCTCAACACTTTCTACGGGATAGTTGCCAGCGGCGGTCTCTCCTGTAAGCATTAAGGCATCAACTTTATTAAATATTGCTGAGGCAATATCATTTACTTCGGCCCTTGTGGGCCGAGGATTTTGAACCATAGACTCTAAAAGCTGAGTTGCAATAATAACAGGCTTTCCTTCTTTGCACGCCTTTTCTGTAATATTTTTCTGTATAACAGGAACCTTAGTAATTGGCATTTTTACTCCAAGGTCTCCTCTTGCTACCAGTATCATATCCGCTGCTTCAATTATAGAATCAATATTATATACAGCATCTGGATGTTCAATTTTTGCCAGAAGCTGCATAGAATCGTCTAAAAGCCCCCTAATAGCATAAATTTCCTTCTCGCTTTTTATCATTGAGGCAGCAACAAAATCAAAATCATTTTCCTTGGCAAACTCGATATCATCTTTATCCTGCGAGGTTAAAAGAGGAAATGGAACATCTGTTTCTACAAAATGGGCACTTTTTTTATCCTTTAGTACTCCGTTAGTAAGTGACTTGAGTTTTAATCTATCCTTTTTAACCTCTAGGATTTCAAACTCTACTTTTCCATCGTCTACAAGGATATGTCTGCCTTTCTTGCTTATATCCAGTATTTTACTGTAATGAAGGGAAAAATTATTTTCACCAACCTTATCATTATCATAAAGCAGGTCAACTCTATCTCCTTCTTTAAGCTTTAGTCCACCATCTTTTTTAACACAGGTCCGAATTTCTGTACCTTTTAAATCTGCCATTAAAGCAACAGTTTCATCGTAATTTTTTATTTTCTGCACTATTTTTTTATATTGTTTATGTGTGCCGTGGGAAAAATTTATTCTAAAAACATCTACCCCTATATCAATTAAATTCTTTATCTTATCTATATCAAATGTTGAAGGTCCCAGGGTAACAATGATTTTGGTTCTATTAAAATTTTCATAATTCATATTAATCACTTACCTCTTTATATTATTATATAATAATTTATAAAGAAAACAACTATGTTTTTTTAAAAGAAAGCTCTGTAAGTTACCGCGATATTCCTTGCTATTTTATTCCTATCTTCCCCTACATATATTGCTTCATCAGTTTCTGTGTTAAAATTTTGTAATACATTTATAAATTGGAAATCAATTACAAGTTCAGGAGCAAAATCCCATCTTAATCCTAGATTTAAATACCCTCTTCCTTCTCCCAGTTTATTTTGACCGCTATCGTTTAAAGCAAAATCGTATTCTCCAATAACAGATAGCTCATTGTTAATATTTTTCCTTATCGAAGCAAAAATATCGAATCCGCTATCATCTTCTTTCCCTTCAACAGAATAATTTGCTCCAACATTCAGGTTAGCTCCCCCAATAAAATTAACATCCTTACTTAGGACTCCATAGAAACCTCTTGACTTTATCATATATCTCTCATATCTATCCAGATATTTTCCCCATCCATCGGAGGAAAATCCGGCAGCAAAAGCAGGAGTAGATTCTTTTTCATTTAGCACCCTGTATTTAATATTAAATTCTACTCTTGGATACCAGTCAATTTCTTTTGTTCCAATTACACCTTCACCACCATAGGAAACACCTAACATCAATCTCCGGGTTATTCCTATTGTTGATTTAATTTTAAAAGGTTCCATTTCAATTTTTGTTTCATACTGACCCCTCTGCTTTGTATAAGCTGTTGGAATCAATATTATATCAGAATTTTGATTTTCCATCATATTAGTAGTTTCAATCTCCTGGCTGCTGGCTATCCCTGTTAGCATTATAAAGATAAGTAATAAAGGTACAAATTTTTTCATACTACTCCTTTCTAATTTAATTAACAAAATCCACATAACACTTTTCTTTATCAATATATTTTTTTATCTCATCAAAAACAGTACCATTAAGGTCTATGCTGTAATCTTTTCCAGTTTTGATCAATACCTTTTTACCCTCATTTTTTAAATGAAAATAAACGTGGTGTTTACCGTGATTTTTTCTAAATATTCTTTTTAAATTTTTAATTAAATTTTTATTAACTTCTTTCATATTTAGATCTATATGCAAAGCTTTTAACTTACTGTTATATATTTCTTCTTCGGTGAAAATATCGTTTATGAATATTTTAAGATTTTTTTCGCTGTTAAGCCTATCATTTCTTTCTTCCACATTTATTTTACCCTCTATGAATAAAATCTTTTCAACTTCAAGTTTTGAATCTATCTTGTTTAAGCTCCTCTTAAATATCATTGCAGGAATTTCGCCGCTCATATCTTCAAACCTAGCGATGACATATCTGTTACCATTTCTTGATGTCTTTTTACTTATCTCAGTAAAGAAGCCCCCTAGTACGACATCTTCCTCCGTATCAAATACATCAATATTAGATTTTAATTCTTCGATAGTTAGATCAGCATAATCTCTAATAATTTCATCAAATCCGTCCAGCATATGTCCTGTCAAATAAATACCCAGAGCTTCCTTTTCTCTTTTAAATTTATCCCAATCATCCCACTCCCCCAGTTCATGAATCTTAAATTCAATTTCTTCATCAGCATTATCAAAGAGGCTTATGGCTCCTTTCTCCTTGGCTTTCTGATGATTTTTCCCAAAATCTATAAATCTTTCCATATTTGTATACATGGTTTTTCGGGTATAATCAAAACAATCAAAAGCTCCGCTATATATTAGAAATTCTATAACCTTCTTATTTACTCTGTGATAATCAACTCTCTTAAAGAAATCTATAATATCCTCATATTCTCCATTTTTTTCTCTTTCTTCAACAATATTTTGTATTGCATCAGTACCAATATTTTTAATACCACCAAATGAATATCTAATATTGTTCCCCTCGGTGGTAAATCTTCTAAAACTCTTATTAATATTGGGTGGCAAAACCTCAATACCCAAGTTTTCACACTCTTTAATTCCCAGTGCAATTCTATCTGAATTATCGCTATCATTTGTTAGTTGAGCTGCCATATAAACCTGCGGATAATGGGCTTTCAAATATGCAGTTTGGTATGCAACAAAGGCATAAGATGCAGAGTGAGATTTGTTAAATCCGTATTCGCCAAATTTTGCCATTTTTTCCCATATCTCACTTGCTTTACTTTTAGAAATTCCGTTTTCCTGAGCTCCTTCAAGAAACTTTTTCTCCATCTTCCTTAGAAGTTTCTTCTTCTTTTTTCCCATAGCTTTTCTTAAAATATCTGCTTGCCCCATTGAAAAACCAGCTAAAACATTTGAAAGTCGCATTACCTGTTCCTGATATACTATAACTCCATAGGTATCTTTTAGTATCGGTTCCATCTCTTCTAAAGGATACTCTACAGGTTCCAATCCATGCTTTCTTCTAATATATGTATCAATCATATCCATAGGTCCAGGTCTATATAAGGCATTCATTGCGATCAAATCGTTTAAGTCTTCAGGTTTTAGCTTTTTTAAATACTGCTGCATTCCTCCACTTTCAAACTGAAAAACACCAAATGTTTTTCCCTCTCCAAGCATCTTATAAACTTTTTGATCATTTAAATCAACATTCTGAATTTCGATTTTTTCTCCATATTTTCTTTCGATCTCTTTAACTGTATTTTTTATAATTGATAGATTTTTTAACCCTAAAAAATCAATTTTTAATAATCCTATATCTTCACTATCATCTTTATCAAACTGAGTAGCTATATTTTCTTCATTATCTCTATATAAAGGAACAATATTTTCCAGTTTTTCATCTGCAACAACAACTCCTGCTGCATGTTTTGAAACATGACGGGAGAGTCCTTCCAATCTTATTGCAATATTATATATCTTTTCATACTCCTCATCGTTTTCTATAGCATCTTTTAATTCATCTACCTCTTTTACCGCATCTTCTAGGCTTTTACTCATCTGGGGGACCATTTTTGCAAGTTTATCAACTTTTCCTAGGTCCACATTTAATACACGGCCGACATCCCTAATAACACCTCTTGCTTTTAGAGTACCAAAGGTTGCAATTAAAGATACATGATCTTTCCCGTATTTATCAGAAACATAATTAATTACTTTTTCTCTTTCATCATCTGCAA
>CAZMFS010000178.1:0-4987 GCA_964565585.1 uncultured bacterium | reverse complement strand
AAATTATGAAGATTGATAAACAGATAGTAGATTTGATAAAACCCTATTTAGATAAGAAAGGATATAGATTATATAAAGTTGAAGTAAATGATAGAAGGCAAAATGGAAATGTTAAACTATATGTTGATAGTAAAAATGGTTCAATAAATGTGGATGAACTTCAGGAAGTAAATAGATATTTGGGAGATATATTAGATGCAGAGGATATCATCGAAAATTCCTATGTTTTGGAGGTTTCTTCACCTGGATTGGTGGTTCTTGAAACCGATTGGGATTTTAAATTTTTTAAAGGAAGGTATTGCAGAGTTGTTCATAAAGATGGAGAGGATAAAGGCTATATAAAATCCCATACGGATGATAAATTAATACTAAAAACTGATGATAAAGGCGATATAGAGATTAAAAGAGAAAATATTAGAAAAGCAGTTCTTACATTTAAGGATTAAAAGCATTTTAGGGAGGAAAAATGGAAGCTTTTATGCAGATTATTGATGAATTGATGAAAAGCAAAGATATAGAGAAAGATGAGATGCTTCGAATAATCAAAGAAAGTTTGAAAGATGCATATATCAGAAAACATAAATTGAAAAACAAAGATGAGGAAGAGGAGTATGAATTACCATTAGATGTTGAAATAAACAAAGGTAAATTATATGTATTTTTATCAAAAGAAGTAAAAAAAGAAGTTGAGGATGAACATAAACAGCTAGATATTGAGAAGGCAAAGGAAATGCTAAATACGGATGATATCCAGGAAGGCGATATCATTGATATATTTATAGAGCCCAAAGACCTGGGAAGAAATGGTGCAAGAATTGTAAAAGAAAATATAATGAATCGAATTAGAGGAGTAGAAGAGGGAAGAGTTTATGAAGAATACAAAGACAAGGAAAACCAGGTTTTTACAGCAATAGTTATGAGAAAGCAGAGGTTGAGAGGCAGAGAAAGAGAAAAATTTAGAGAAGAATGGGGAAATGACAAAAAGGAACTTGCTAATATAATAGTTGATTTAGGCAAAGGTGAAGCAATCATAAAGCCTAATCACCAATCACCAAAAGATAATTATTACCGTGGTTCACGAATGAAAGTTTATTTATATAAGGTAAATAGAAGCGGTTTAAATACAGAAATATTTGCCTCAAGAACACATCAAAATCTGGTAATAGAATTATTAAAACTTGAGGTTCCTGAAGTTGAAAGCAATCAGGTAACTGTTGAGGCAATATCAAGAAAACCTGGATACAAAACAAAGGTTGCAGTTAGTACAAATAATCCCGAACTGGACCCTGTAGGTACATGTGTTGGTATGAGAGGAATAAGAATACAGAATGTTGTTAGGGAGCTAAATGGAGAAAGAATTGATGTAATTGAATATACCGATAATCCAAAGGAAATGATTAAAAGAGCATTAAAAAATATCGATGTAGTTGATGTTATAATTACAGATGAAGAAAATAACGAGGTAAAGGTTGTAGTTCCCGATCAGCAATACACAATGGCTATTGGTCGGGGAGGACAAAATGTGGCATTGGCTGCAAGAATCACAGGCTGGAAAATATATATTTATTCAGATTCAGAGTATAGAGAGGAATTAGAAAAGCTAAGAGAAGAAAAATTAGAGCAACTAAAAAATCTCGAGCTTGTAAGTGAAGAAATGTTTGAAATATTCAAAGATAACGGTATTAAAAGCCTTGAAGATATAACACATACTCATCCTGATTATATGGCTGAGTTAATAGGAATTGATTTAGAGGAAGCAGAAGAGATAGTAGAAATGGCTAAAAAACAGATTGAGGAAAATAAAGAAGAAAAAGAAGATGAAAAAGATAAAGAAAGTCAGAATGAAGAAGAGAATGAAGAAGATAAAAGTGATAAGGAAGATGAAGAAGACAAAGAGAATAAAGAAAATAAAGAAAATGATTCAGCTGAAGAAAATGAAGAAGATAGTCAAGAAAAAGAAAAAGAAAAAGAAAAAGAGTAAGATAAGTTTTAACAATATATTGCTACCTATGAGGGGGTGCAGTTCGAAGTGAAAGGCGACAAAGTTAGAATATTTAAATTAGCAAAAGAGATTGGAGTTTCCAGCTCTAAGGTTATTGATTTTCTTCAGGAAGAAGGAATAGATGTTAGTTCCCATATGAATGTTGTTGGTCCGTATGAACAAAGAATTGCCAAGGAACACTTTGGGGTAAAAGACGAATCGGAAGAAGATGATAAACCTGTTGCTAGAATTAGAAGAAGAGTAAGAGGTAAGGCTAAAAAAGAAAAAGAGAAAAAAGAAAAGGAAGAATCTAAAGAAGAAAAGAAGAAAGAAGAAGGGACAGAGAAGAAGGAAGAGAAAGAAAAAGAAAAAGAAGAAAAAAAGCAAAAAGAAAAGAAGAAAGAAAAAACGAAGAAAAAGAAAGAAAAGAAGGAAGAGAAAGAGCAAAAAGAAGAATCTAAAGAAGAAAAGAAGGAAGAAAAAGAAAAAGAAGAGAAAAAGGAAAAAAAGAAAAAGAAGAAGAAAAAAAGAGAGTATGTTGATGAAGATGAACAGTTTGAAAAATTTAAAAAGGATAGAGAAGAAAAAGGAAAGAAAAAGAAGAAAAAACCCAAACCACAAAAAGAAAAAGGCTGGAAAGAGGATTATGCCTGGATTAGAGAGCAAATAGAAGGCGAGAAAAAAGAAAAATTAAAGGAAAAGAAAAAAGAGCTTGAAAAGAAGAAGAAGGAAAAACAGAAGCAAAGAAAGGTTAGCTGGGAAGAAATTATGAAGGATAAAGCACCCAAAAAATCAAAAAAGAAGAAACAAACAAAAAAGAAAAAGAAAGAGAAAAAAGAAAGAATATATTTGATGAAAGGATTAACATACGAAGATTTTGCTGATAATCTTGGCATTACAATTGATAAACTTGTTGAAATGCTTAAAAAAGATGGAATAGAAGTTGAAGACGTTCAGGACTCAATTGAAGAAGATTATGCAAAGATTATAGCAGATGAATTCGGAAAAGAGTTATATATCATAGAAAATTACGGTGATGATGTTATAATCGAGGAATTTAAGGAATATGAAGAGAAAGAGAAAGAACCGCGTCCTCCTGTAGTTACTGTTATGGGACATGTTGATCATGGTAAAACCTCTATTCTTGATTATATAAGAAAATCTAAAGTTGCTGGTAGTGAACACGGAGGTATAACACAGCATATAGGAGCTTACTCAGTTGAAGTAAAAAAGGGAGAAATTACATTTATAGATACTCCGGGACATGAGGCTTTTACTGAGATGAGAACCAGAGGTGCCAATATTACCGATATAGTTATTCTTGTGGTAGCAGCAGACGATGGAGTTATGCCACAAACTGAGGAAGCAATAAGTCATGCTCAGAATGCAGGTGTACCCATAGTTATTGCCCTAAATAAAATGGATCTTCCATCAGCTAATCCACAAAAAGTAAAGCAGGAGTTAACGAAGTTTGAAATTGTTCCCGAAGAGTGGGGTGGAGATCATTTATTTGTTGAATGTTCTGCTGAAACGGGAGAAGGTATAGATGAACTTCTCGATATGATTCTGCTTCAGGCAGAAATGATGGATTTAAAATCTATAACTGATGCTCCAGCAAGGGGCGTAGTAATTGAATCAGAAAAGAAAAAAGGAAAGGGAGTAGTTGCAACAGTTCTTATCCGTGAAGGAACACTAAATGTAGGAGATAGTTTTGTTGTAGGTAATTCTTATGGAAGAGTAAGGTTTATAACAGATGATAAAGGCAAAAGAGTTAAGAGAATTGATCCAGGTAAGGCAGGAGAAATTACAGGCCTTGAGGAACTGCCGACTGCAGGTGATCGATTAGCCGTAATTTCGGATGAAAAACAGTCTAGAAAAATAGCTGAAAAAAGGAAATACTATGAAAAACGAAGAGAGATTAAGGAAGAGCGAGAAGCTGTTTCTTTAGAGGATCTATTTGCCCAGATGGAGGGTGAAAAAGTTGAACTGACACTTATTGTGAAGGGTGATACCAACGGTACTCTTGAAGCAGTTGAAAATTCTATAGATAATTTATCATATAAGGAAGTTGATATAAATATAGTTCATACCGGAGTTGGTATGGTTACAGAAAATGATATAAATTTGGCAATTACTTCTAACTCAATTGTTATTGCTTTTAATGTGAGAGTTGACTCTTCTGCTCGAAAATTAGCAGAACAGGAAAATATTGAAGTAAGAGAATATAATGTAATTTATAAGTTACTAGAGGATATCGAGAAAGCTGCCGCCGGATTACTTCAGCCTGAGGAAGTAGAGGTTTATGTAGGGTCTGCAGAAATAAGACAGATAATAAAGGTTCCGGATATTGGAAATATTGCAGGTTCATATGTAAAAGATGGAAAGATCATAAGAAACGGTATTGCAAAGCTTGTACGTGATGGAAAGCATATATGGGAAGGAAAAATCGACTCGCTCAAACGATTTAAAGATGATGTGAAAGAGGTAAGTGAAGGTTATGAATGTGGAATCGGATTAGAAGATTATAATGATATAAAAGAAGGCGATATTATCGAGGTTTATGAAATAGAAGAAAGAGAAAGGGCGTTAGAATAATAGTAAATGAAAAATTTTATTATGATTTTAACTCTTGATTTAAGACTACCTGCAGCAAAAAGTTTAAAGGATAGAAGAACGGTAGTCAGTAGTATTAAAGAAAAATTAAAAAATAAATATGAACTGCTGATTAATGAAAAAAAAGAGAACGATAATTTTAAGAAATCTTCTTTATATATTGTTGGTTTATCCTCGGATAAAAACTACTTATACAAGATATATGAAAAGCTAACAGATTATATAATTAGCAATTATGAAGTTTTAATTGTAGATGAAAATATTGAAATGATGGTGGTTTAATATGCCAAATAGATGGATGAAAAAAGTAAATAAGCATGTTCAGGAAGCTTTGGGCAGAATAATTAATGAAGAGTATGATTATAAAGATACAGGGTTAATAACAGTTAACAA
>CAZMFS010000177.1:0-5073 GCA_964565585.1 uncultured bacterium | reverse complement strand
AAAATAAAAATCTTATAAAACTATATATTAAAAATTACTAATATAATTGAATATTAATTTTTTTTAATTGTTGATATTAACTAGTTAGAGAATCTATTTTGGAAACTCCTATATATTAATACTAATAAGCAAATTACCTAATAAATCACCTAAAAATATTTCGACAAAAGGTTATGCATCAACTGAATATTACATTGTTTAAACTTATTCTATAGTTAGCTGTAATAGTTTCAGTTGAAAAATGTATTACTACATTTCCCTTTAAATATCTAGTTATTATACAACCATAGGAGTAAAGTTAAAGTTTGTACCATCCCAGGTAATTGTAAAATATCTGGTTATAAGACTACTATCAGTATACCACGTATCAGGATCCACCTGGCGATCTCGGATATATACATAGTCACCTACAGTTGAACTTCCATTATATTTTCCCAGATAAAGTCTGAAATCCTCACATGGAGATTGGTTCTCAAATTTAAATTTTAAAATCAAAGGTTGATCGGGTTCGGCTTCTACATCATTAAATCTTAAAAATCCATAGTAATACCCATCATCTCCTTTGTAAATTTCTGCCTTTACATACTGGGAATTATCCACTTCAAGGTATATTGTTATACCTCCATCTGGGTAGATATACATCCCAGTACCTTGAGGATCATCTGCACTGTGAATCCAGAATGCATTATCATCTGTATACTCCCCATAAATTGTAATATCTGCAGGGTCATTACCGAATGGGTTTTCTATTAATGCCTCCCACCTGTTCTCTGATCTATTATATGTAGCTGTATTTTTTATTTCTTCATAAATACCAAAAAAGATTCCAGGAAATGAAAGCCAGTTCCCAAACAGCTCATTGTAGAGTGAAGATTGGTTCTGATCAAAATTATTATTTACTGCTGCAGTATCAAAATCATCTACTGCCTGAGTGTAATCCGCTCCTGTCTCATTATCCGGCATAATATTCTCATTAATTCCGGTGGAAGATTCGCTGCTGCAACCTATAAAACCCAAAACTAAAAAAAATATCAACAAAACTGTAAATGTTTTTCTTAACATAAATTACCCCCTTTTTTTTAATAAATTATTACATTTAACTATTAATTATACTCAAATCTTTTATTTTAACAAGCTAACTTAATTTTTCCATGTAATTTTTTTTATATTTAAATATACCTAGTTTGTTTTAACTTATAAAAGAACTTTTGATATTAATATTTCAAGATAAAGAAACCTATAATAAAAAAGTTTAAAAACTAATATTTGCTAAGTAGATTTGTAATATAGTTATTTTTTTAACATACAAATATTCATATAAATATTTATCTATTTACTTTTATTATCCATCCAAAAAAGTACAAACTAATCATGGATAATGTATAAAATTAAGATTTGATTATCCATGATTAATATTCTTCAATCCTAATATTTATCAGTAACATTATTTAAATAAATATGTTTATTAAAAAATACAGCCCTTACACAACGGTTAAATACCCAAGCTCTTTTTACATATATTTTATATTCTTAAGTTTATGTTATATTTATATGAAAATAATAATTAAAATTTGTTCCATCCCAAATAATTGAAAAAGTTTTATCTAGATTAGTTTCATCGGTATACCAGTCTTCTGCTGAGCCCGAACGATTTCTTATCAGTTCATATTCTCCTATAGAAGAACCTCCTTCATAATCACCATAATACATCTTAAAATCTTCACATGGAGTTTGGTCTTCAAATTTAAATTTCAAAATTTTGGATATAAGTCCCTCATTAAATCTTAAAAAACCGTAATAATATCCATCTTCCCTGTATATCTCCATTTTTATATAAAAGGAATCAATCTCTGTATATAAACTAATTCCCCCATCGGGATAAATAAATAAGCCCATATTCTGGGGATCTCCAGGACCAGCAACCCTAAATACCTCACCTTTATATTTACCATATACTGTCACCTTTTGAGGATCATTGCCAAAAGGATTATCAATTTCAGCTTCCCATCTACTGTCGGTTGGATTAAAAGTTGCATTATCCAGCATATCCTGATAAATATTAATATATATTAGTGGAAAGTTTAACCAGTTTTCAAAAACATCTGAATACTTTGAAGGATTATCAGTATCAAACCCATCCGATTTTGCCGCAGAATCCAGTACATCATATGCATTTGTGTAATCATTTCCCGCTTCATTCAGGGGCATTTCATTCATAGATGGATCCGTGGATGAAGAACTATTTCCACACCCCAAAAAAGTCAAAATCAGTAAAAATACATACATAATTATAAAGTATTTTTTTACCATAATAACCTCCTCTTTATATAATAATTCAGTATACTAAAAATATATATGGGGACAAGTCCGGGAGGTAAATATTCATTTGATACATAAATTGTAAGGTTATTTAAAAATACAGTTCTATAAAAAAATAATATGAACAATTTTTTTGGAACAATTTGAACTGTTCAAAATATAGTTAATGCAGAAAAAAGAAACCTTATATATTTTATTCTTTTTCTCTCATACATAAATATAGAAATAAATAATTTGCTTTAATTATTTCTTGAAATAGAATATGATATACAAAACATAAATTAAATAAATATTTTTATAGGCGAACCCCCATAATAAGAGAAATACTATTAAAATTCTCATTCATGGGCTTATAAGCATCATAAAATGATAGAAATCGCACAAACTGCTTTTTTAATCTAAAATAGTAATCATCTCTTTCATACTTTAGCACAACCGGATAAAAAAATCTGTGTTCATTAGCATCTGTAGCATGAAAAGAATTAACCCAAAATTGATTAATTCCAAAACTAACTTGAAAATTTTTATAACTTAATACTAGATTGCTATCACTCATTATCCCACTTCCAAGATAATATGCACCGTTAATTATTTCACTACCAAACTGATAGGTTTCATTTTTATTAGTGTAATACTCATCTCCATAAACCAGAGCATATCTTGCTGAAGCAGCTCCAATTATAAAATAAACATTGGAATCAAATTTTAATATTTCCTGTTCATAATCTATTCCGGGACCTATACCAATACCGGACCACTTATAATTTTTTATTAATTCATTGTATTTATAAGAAGTCCATAGAGAAATATTACTATTATCATTTGCGAGAATACTTGAATTAATATCAATTCTTTTATAAATTTTATCATCGTGTTTCAGCAATGTTAATTTGGAGTTTATTATATCAAAACTCCTTTTGTTTTTTTTACTAATATCATTGTAATGTGAATTAAATGAAAGGTTATATAATCTATAAACATCAAGGGAACTATTAACCATTGTAAAACCTGTATCAATGTAAAATTCCCAATTATTATCATCTCTATTTCCATTTATTTTATAACTTCTTTTATTCAATAATTTATTATTTATAAAGGAGAACGGACTTGCTACAAAACTAATAAAATTATACAAGTATTCATTCATGCCTTTTGATTCTTTCGTCATAAAATAAAGGGACAATCTATGAAGATATTCTCCCATAATAACTCCCCCGGTTGATGTAACCATAAAATCATTAAGGGATGGAGAATTTGTCTCCATAAAATATTCCCATTGCAAACTTCCTGCAGCTGTTAGCAATGCTGATTCATAAATATTCAAGCCAGAAGATCGTGATACTGAATAATACTGTGCCCCGTGATAAGGATGGTCTATCATATTGCAGGGGAATCCATCATTATCCCAGGTAAAACCACTTTCGAAATTACTCATTACCGAATCAAATGTTATTTCTGCCCATTCTCTTTTTCCTACATGATTATTTATAGAGCTTAATCCTACATTTATAAATAATATTTCAGATATAGATTTTGTATAATCTTTTTGGTTTTTTAAATAATTCTCACCATAACTACTTGAAAGAATAAAAATGATGAAAATAAATATAATTATTTTCTTGAATCTCATTCTTAAAATAACCTCTCATTTCCTCATGCATATTTCTCAAAAATAATAACACATAAAAAATTAGTAATAAAGAAAATTTCTTAAATAGAAATATGGCTTGTTGGCAAATATATTTTTTTCTACTTTATTAAATTTAGTTTATATAATGATTTTTTTTATTTAATTTCCATTTATATAAATTTATTTCTTATTTTCTGTTTTTAATTTCATTTATTATTATTTTACATCTAATTACATCATTAATAAATCTACTTAATATGCCAAATAAAATAAAAATTTATTTTACTCCCATACAAATTTTTGATAAAATTACATTAATGAAATATTTAAAGAGATACTCTATAATTTTACTATTTATATTTATACACTCCACTATGTTGTATGCCGAAACGGTAGTTTTAAGCAATGGTGAATGGAAACCATATCAATCACAGGATTTAAAACACGGAGGATATGCCAGCCACGTAGTTAGAAAAGCTTTTAATCTCGTTGATATAAAAGTAAAGTTTGAATGGTACGGCAAATCATGGTCCAGAATATACAAAGTTGCCAAAAATAATATAACAGACGGATCCCTGGTGTGGTCCCGTACTCCCAAACGAGAGCGCGAAATGTATTTCTGTAAAGACTCCATCATCAAAGGCGAAAAAACGGTTCTATGTTATCTCAGGGATAATAAAATAAAATATAAAAATATAAAAGATCTCCAGGGATATAAAATAGGAGGTATCCGGGGATATACATACGGAAAAAAAGTTGACCGGGCTATAAAAAAGGGCTTAATTAATATAGAAAGAGAAAATGCAGATATAAACAACTTCAGGAAACTTTTAGCAGGTAGGATAGATGTTTTTTTTATAGAAGAAGTGGTTGCTAAAAAAATTCTGAAGGAAAAACTTACTAAAAAAGAAAGAAATCAAATAATTTTAAATACAGAAAATCCAATCAGAATAGTTACATATCATCTAATTCTCAACAAAAAAGATCCAGCTCATAAAGAATTAATGAAAAAATTTAATAAGGGTTTTGAAAAATTAAAAAAATCAAAAAAATTACAGGATCTAAAAAATAAGTTTAGTAATGGATATTACAAAACCAAAAATATATCCACAGATAACTAATAA
>CAZMFS010000176.1:0-5075 GCA_964565585.1 uncultured bacterium | reverse complement strand
TACAAAAGGGAAATTGATAAAATAAAAAGTAAAATTAAGTCTCTTGGTAATATTAATCTATCGGCTATTGATGAGTATGAGGAATTAAATGAAAGATACGATTTTTTAATTTCCCAAAAAAGTGATTTAGATGAGTCTAAAGAAAAACTTGAACAGGCTCTGGATAAGATTGAAAATATTAGTGAAGAGAAATTTATTGATACTTTTTATAAGATAAAAAACAATTTCAAGGAGATATTCCCCGAACTTTTTAATGGAGGTAAAGCTGATATATCACTAATAGTTAATGAAGATGAAGATGTTCTTAATTCTGGAATTGATGTCAATGTCAAACCTCCAGGTAAGAGATTACAGAATATTAATTTATTGTCCGGGGGAGAAAAAGCGTTATCGGCTATTGCTCTATTATTTTCAATATTTAAGGTAAAACCTGCACCATTTTGTGTTCTGGATGAAATTGATGCTCCTCTTGATGATACAAATGTATCAAGATTCATAAATTTGCTATCAGATTTTACAGATACAACTCAGTTTATAATTATAACTCATAATAAATATACTATCGAATCTGCTGATTCTTTATACGGAGTTACAATGGAGGAACCCGGTGTAAGTTCACTGGTTTCTGTATCTATACAGGAATATGAATAAATAATTAGGAGATAATTATGACAGATATATTTGATAAATATAAAAAAGGATTAAATAAAACTAAAAAGGGATTTTTTGGTAAATTTATTAGTTCAATTGTTGGTAACAATGATTTAAATGAGGAATTAATTGAAGAAGTTGAAGATTTGCTTCTGGGAGCTGATCTTGGATATGAAGTAGTTAGTAGCATAATTAAGAATGTAAAGGAAAAAGCCGATGCTAATGAAAACTTAGAAGTGCTATTTAAAGATAGCTTATATGATATTTTAAGAGGTAAAAATAGAGAACTTAATGTTAAAGAGGGGTTAAAGGTCTATTTATTCGTAGGGGTTAACGGAGTTGGAAAAACCACAACAATATCTAAGTTAGGCCATAAATTTAAAAGAAAAGGTAATAAGGTTCTACTTGCAGCAGGAGATACCTACAGGGCGGCTGGAGGAGAACAATTATCGGAATGGGGAAAAAAACTCGGATTGAAAGTTATTTCACAAAAACGGGGAGCCGATGCTGCAGCTTTAGTTTATGATTCTATCGATTCAGCAAAATCAAATAATTATGATTATTTACTAATAGATTCAGCAGGAAGACTTCATACCAAGGAAAATCTTATGGAAGAACTGGATAAAATAAATCGAACTATAACAAAAAAACTGGGGCATAAAGCAAATGAAAATATTCTTATACTTGATGCAACCACAGGCCAAAATGCATTAAGACAGGTAGATAGGTTCAATAAACAGATTGATTTAGACAGTATAATAATTACTAAAATGGACGGTACAGCAAAAGGAGGAATAATATTTCCAATAGAAAAAAAGTATAACATTCCTGTTAAATATGTGGGATTAGGAGAAAATGAGGATGATTTGCAAAAGTTTGATCCAGAAATATATATAGAAACTTTATTTGAGGAGTAACTGATGTTCTTTCCATATAAATTAAAAGGAAAAATGGGGCTGGCTCTTTCATCAGGAGCTGCTCATGGTTTAGCTCATATAGGTGTTTTAAAGGTTTTTGAGGAAAATGAAATCGAGTTTGATTATATTACCGGTTCCAGTGTAGGTGCAATAATTGGAGCACTTTGGGCGGAAGGTTATACTGCCGATGAGATATATGAAATTGCTAAAGAAATAAAGTGGAAAAAGATTGTTAAAATTACTATACCCAAAAGGGGATTCTTTTCTATAGAAGGACTGGAGAAACTTGTTAAACAATATATTCCTCATAATCGATTTTCGGGATTGAAGAAAAAGTTCGGTTGTGTAGCAACTAGCCTAAAATCTGAAAAGCCTGTTTATTTTACAGAAGGCACTCTGGCCAAAAAAATTGCTGCGAGCTGTGCTATTCCGGTTATTTTTAAGCCAATTAAAATTAATGGAGAATACTGTATAGATGGAGGTTTTGTTGAAAATGTTCCTTCAAATTTAGCCAGAAAGATGGGATCAGATACTGTTGTCGGGGTTAGATTAAATAAACATTACCATTTTTCAAGTAAGCCGGATAGCATCGTAAAAATTTTATTGCAAACTATTAAAATAATGTCCCCATCTGAAAAATTTGAAAGATTTATTGATAGAGGCGATGTAACTTTGCATCCTAAAATTAAACAGATAGATTATGATGGACTGGATAGAATTGATAAACTTGTTGAGCTAGGGAAAAAAGCAGCAAAGAATAAGCTTAATAATATAAATAGTAAATTTTTCATAAAAAAGGGATGAGCATATGTATTTAGGGTTTACTATATGTGCAATAATAATTGTAGTATCAGGCTGGTATCTTGCTTATTATGGAGATATTATTGCTGAAAAAAGTGGATTGGGTAGAAGTTTTGTTGGTTTAATTGGTGTTGCTGCAATTACTTCTCTTCCAGAATTAATCACAACAACGTCTGCAGTAGTTTTAAGAGATGCACCTGAACTTGCATTCAGCAATGTTTTCGGAAGTAATATGTTCAATATATTGATTGTTGCTATATTAGAAATTATTATTATAAGAAAACCTTTTTTATATCTGGTATCAAAGAAAAATATTTCCACTATAGGTTTTGTTTTGCTTGCTTCTTTTAGTGTTTTGCTTGGATTTGAGGGGTATAGCTTTGAAATTCAATGGGTAAGTTTTAATTCAATATTGATTTTTTTAATATATCTTGCAGCCATGTATTCAGGGTTTAAAAACTCCAGAGATGATGAAGAAATGACAAATTTATATGGAGATGAGAGTCTGAAAAAGGCAATTATAATTTTTGTAGTACTTGGGATAGTTATTATTCTCTCAGGGACATTTGGTACAATATATGCCGATGAAATAGCTTTAAAAACAGGATTAGGTAGAACTTTTGTAGGTGGATTATTTCTTGCAGTTATGACTTCACTACCTGAACTGATTACAGGAATATCGGCGATTAAACTTAAGGCATATAATATGGTAGTTGGTAATTTATTAGGTTCCAATATGTTTAACATTTCAATACTTTTTGTTTGTGATCTTGTTTATGCCGAAGAATCAATTTTCCTACATTTAAAAAGAACTCAATTTTTGCCAGTTATTTTTTCTTTAATTTTGCTAAGTCTGATGTTAATAGGTATGATAAGAAAAAAAGAATCATACCTTTTTAAAAAGAAAATTCATTTAGAAACATTATTAATATTAATTTTTTATTTATTGGGAATATTTTTAATTTATAAATTATAAAAATTGAGCAAATAAGATATTTTATTTTCATAAGACAGTGTAATTTGAGATGTTTTATTTATAAATGTTGAAAAGATGATAAAATATTGTATTATTAATTTAAATGAAGATCAGTTGTTTATAAATTTATAAGATTAGCTATTATTGTATATGAAATATTTGATTTTTTAAGGGGTTGAATCTATATGTATATTGATATATTTTTAGGGATTATTATTCTTATTATTATGTTTTTTTCAATGAAAAAAGGTTTTTTTATGGAGATATTTCATATATTTAGTTTGCTTATAGCTTTTTGGGTTACCAAAAATTATTATTATTTAATATCAAATAGTTTATTAAAAGGAATAAGTAATCAAACAATTAGAGTAATTTTATCCTATGCTATAGTATTTGTAGCTGTTTTTATTTTATCCTTGATCATTTTTTCCAAAATTAGGGATTATGTAGGTAAAAGTAAAAATATAAATACAATTGATAAAACAATGGGAGGTTTATTTGGAATATTAAAAAGTCTCTTAATATTTGAAATTATTTTATTAATTCTCTTAAAATTTGATATATTTACCACAAAGCAAATAGTAAACAATTCATATCTTGGTAAGTTATTGGTAATTATTTCTAATAATTTAAATATCATATAGCAAAGGAGTTATAATGGCCCTATATCATGAAAACGCATATGTAAAAAAATTCAAATCTAAAATCAAAGAAATAATTAAATATGATAAAGGATACGGACTAGTTCTTGATAAAACATATTTTTATCCAAAATCAGGTGGGCAGCTTGCGGATAGGGGTAAAATTGATGATATCCAGGTCAGAGATGTTTTCAAAGAAAATAATAAAATTATACATCTGGTTAAAAAAAAGCCTAAAAATAAAAAAGTAGATTGTTTAATTGATTGGTCTAGAAGATACGATTTTATGCAGCAGCATAGCGGACAGCATCTGTTATCAGCAATACTGGAGGATGAATATAAAGCTCCTACTGTTTCATTTCATATGTCTGAAGATTATTCTTATATAGATATAAGAAAAGATAGCATAATAGAAAAAGAAATAGATAATATTGAAAATGATGTTAATGAATTAATATGGGAGGATAAAGTAGTTAAAACTTACTGGATAGAACCTGAAAACATAAGTAAATACGATGTAAGAAAAAAAGGTAAATATAATGATAAAGTTAGGATAGTTGAAATCGAGGATGTTGATTTATCCATGTGTGGAGGAACACATGTTTCTAAAATATCAGAGATTGGAATTTTAAAAATAATAGATTATGAAAAAGTCAAAAATGAAACTATAAGAATTACTTTCGTATGCGGAAACAGAGCACTAGATTATTTCCAGAAAATAAATCAACAACTTAATGAATTGAGCACAATTTTATCTGTTGAAAAGGATGATATAGTTAAAATGGCTGAAAAATTTAAAAATGAAAGAGAAAAATACTATAATAAATTAGAAAAATTTAAAGAAAGGCTGGTTGATGAAAAGATAAAAAAAATAAGAACTAATTCTGAAGAAATTATATATGATACTGTAGAAAATTTAGATAATAATGCTCTCAACTATTATGCGAATCAGGTTTTAAAAGAAGGAAAGGAATTAGCAATAATATATGATAGGGGAAACAGATTTTTGTTATTGAAGCAGAATAGCCAAAAGTATGATTTTAAAAAAATTGGAGAAAATATAAAAAGTGTTTATTCTTCCAAGGGTGG
>CAZMFS010000175.1:0-5081 GCA_964565585.1 uncultured bacterium | reverse complement strand
AAAATCAAATCTCCTACTTCAACTTCACCTTTAGATGTTTTAGAATAACCTTTATAAAAAATATAATGTTTTAAAAATTGTTTTTTACACAATTCTGCAAAAAGCTTTTCAGATTTATTTGCAAATTTTTTCATAGAATCCTTTCATTATCAAACATATTTTTTGATCAATAAAAGTATATTGACCTTATATAGACAACCTCATTAAATAACGAATATATCATGAAAAATATTCCTCAACTTCTTCTTTTAAATCATTTTTAATATTTCTATAATAAAATCTTTTTCCATTTTTATCTTTTAAACGGGATATATGCAAACAATTATTATTAGTACACTTGAATGTTTCACCACTCTTTTCATACATTGTAGTTGGACCTTCCATTAATGTATTACAATTAGGACAATGTGGATTCAAATCTTCATCCCATTTTATATTATATTTATAAAAATAATTATTTTTTTTATCTAACATTTTTTCTAATTCTTCAATCTTATTATCTTTTTTAGAAATTAGATTAATTTTTTCTTTTATTCTTAATTTATAAATTAAATAATCAATAACAAATACTAAAATAAATATAATAATTAAATATCCATACTTAGGAAATTTATCAGAACGAATAAAATTTATAAATAGCCCTATAGGTAGTATTGAAGTAATAATATAAATAATTATGCTACTTTTTAAGAATTCTAATATTTTCTTCATAAAGAACCTCCATTTTTTATTATAATATTTATTTTATCCTTCAGGAGGATAATTATCTTTTTTGTAACTATGTTTCCTTTTAATTTTTCCATTTCTGTTATGAATTGATAATTCAGTTTTGTTCTTTTTTGCTAATTTTTTACCATATTTTTCTGCTTCAGCTTTGGTCTTGAGCTGTTTAGACGCTCTTTTGGCATTTGACCTTTTTACTTTCCATCCACCACTTTCTTTATCTGGAAGTACATGATAATCATCATTTTTTGCCATATTTACTCCTTTCAAATATCTAAACTTAATTTCTGCTTTTCAACTAAATCTTCAAATTGATTATATTGCCAATCACCATCTTCAAGCCAACATGAACTATAACAAAAACCTTTATACCATCTGCTATTTTTCATTCTTGCTGGACCTTTCCTAAATTTATCTACTAATCTTTTCACAGGATAATATAATTTCCTGTAAATATTTCTTGTAGGTTTTCCTAATATAGTTCTAAATCCTCCTACAAGTAAATCAGTTAAATATAAAATTTGACAGTTTTCTTTAGAATGAGAACCTTTCTTTTTTAAGTTTGTATGATTATCATAAATATTACATTTAGAATTAATTTTAAAATAAGATCTAATATTATTTAATCTATCAATTACCCGTGCTTCATCCCAGCCTGACTCTCTATGATGCTCATAACCATCAAAGAACATACCTGTTATTTCTATTTTATGCTCATCATCACCTAATAGATGGCAGCCCCCTTTATATCCCATTCTAAAAGTTGTTTCAATTTTACCTGCATGATCTGAATAATATTTCATACTTTCATGATTATCTTTAACATGAAATAAAATAAATTTAGCTCCAATTTTATCATTAAAATTATTATATACTGGTTTACCTCTTTTTCTTAAACCAAAATTTACTTGAATACTGGAGTCTTTATAATCTTGCACTAAAGAAGCAACACCCAGATCAACTAAACCTTCAGCACATCCATATATTTTGGATTTCCTTTTTTTTACCTTTTTTAATCCTATTTTGTTATTATAATTTGTATTATCTCTTATTTGGTTTACATAATTGATAAGTTTTGATTTAGTATCCTCCGGTACTAAATAAATACCATGCCAGTATCCATTTATTTTCGATTCATCGTGAAAAAGTTGATATTTCCTTATATTTGCTCCTCTCAATTATTTTAGAACCCACTATATGTAGGTTTTTTCTAACCTTCACATACAATATATAGTATTTTTTTAAAATAATCAAGGTTTTTTTAATATAATTTTTTAGTATCTAGGTTTTATATTCTTTTAAACTACATATATATCATACTCAGGCAGTAATTCTCTCAAAACATAAGTCCGATAATATTCTGCTGCCTGATGGAATCTATAAAAAGGTTTAGTAAATCTTTTAGATTCATTAAATTGATTTGGATCAAAATCTAACCATGTTTCTCCAAAATATGAAGGAAAATCATTTAAATCATTTTCATCTTTTATATTATTATAAAATTCTTTCCATTTTTCTTTTCTTTCATTCTTTTTACCTTCAAATGATAATACTTCATTTATCTTATCCTTTAAATCACTAAAATTAAAACTAATATTCTCTTCTTTAAATTCTGGATTCTTTCTAAGAAACTTTTTATAAAATTGAAATAGTTTTCTACTTCCTTCAAGAAATGTTTCCTTGTTATTTCTTTCACTTAATATTTCACTCCTTTTTCCACTATCATTCTGATATTTAAAATACCAATTAAGATAAGGTTGATCAGGATATGTTGCTACTGTCCCATGTCCTAATGCACCAGTTACTTTTTCAATTCCATACGACTGTAAATCATCAAAACTTGTAGTAAATATATCGTATAGATCTTCAAAATTTTTAAGTTTATCTTTTAAATATTGTTTTATATAACTTCCTTCATTTTCTATTTCTACTGAATTGTTGTCAATTTCATTCATTCTTGAACTAACACCAGAAAACCCATAATGTGCAAAAGTATCTAAATATACATGGGATACAATTCCCAATAATTCCAAAATAAAAGGTTTTCCACTAATTTCCATACAGGTATTTAAAACTTCATTAATAATTTTACCATCTTTTTTACAAACTAATTTTTCTTCCATATCAGTTCCTTCACAACCAGGTATAAAATGAAAAGGTATCCAAACTATCCTTTGATCATGTCTATCTATATTTTCAATAACACCTTCTGACAATTTCATATGGTGACAAGTCACTATATTTTTTATACTTGTTCCATCTTGTAATATTTTATGTTGTCTCTTGTAAGAATCATCAACAAATTGTGAACAATTAGCTACAATGAAAGCACTTTCTTCATTAAATCCAGCTAATCTTGCTAACACATAACAACCATAATAATGCATATCAATTTGCATAATTCTCCCTCCTTTAATATTTTTACCTTATATTTCTACCAATACAAAAACTAATTATCAAGTACAAAAAACAATCCCGGGTCTTAAGTAGTAGGTCATTGGCTTAAAAGTAATTCCTTCTATGGATTTACTCATAATTCGTGCGAATTCGTTTAATTCGTTGTTATTTAAAATTTTTTCAAAACTTTCAATTTTCATCTTTCAACTTTCAATTTAAAAATCGGCAATGCCGATTTTTACTGCCCTTTCTTCTGGGACAGACTTGGCTGGAGACAAGCTCAGGATGACCAAATTCGTATTTTTAAACATTGCCATCATTTATAATCATTTCTTCAGAGGTATAACTTTCAAGCTAAAGACCTACGACTTACGACCGAGGACTAAAATTGCGTTAGCAATTTTTAATTTTCTTAATCTAAAAATTTCGTCAGAAATTTTTAAGTAACTTCAGAGGGATAACTTTCAAACCGAAGACTTAAGACCTACGACCTAAGACAAAACTTTTAATTTTCAATTATCGGCTGGTATAGTATTTACATTTCTAATTTTCAAATTCATCTCATCATACGAAACATCTTCCGGACCGTTAGTAACTATTTCGAGTTTTTTGATATAATTTCCAAGCAGATATTCAAGAGATATATCCAGCTTCTTTTTATATATCGGCAGGTATCCTCTTTTTTCATGGAATTTCTTCTTATCTTCATGGGTATTTCCCACTTCTGTTTTGTCACAGTAATACAGAATAAAATTTTCTTTCCTGGGATAGTTGTTTGCAAAAGTAAATTTAATACTTACAAAATCATATTTTTGGGGATCCAAATCAAAATCTTTCAGCAGCTCATCTTTTCCTCTTTTAATAAAAAATTCGGTCTTAACATTTCCCTTATCAAATCTATTTTTGTTTTTTGAATTATACATAAACCTCCTCTTACTAAAATTTCTATCGCAATTTCTAGAATCAGAACTAGAAAAAACAATTGAAAGATGAAAATTGAAAGTTATTAAATCTAATTCCTCCGAAGTAAGAATATATAAATTAAAACAAATCCCATAAAATAACTCCTGCGTCAATCCTTCAAAGAAAAAATTAAATGTACCTATAGAAGATTCCTGAATGCCGCTTGCTTCGCTCACTTCATCAGGAATTTTCTTTTTTATTTTTTTTCGAACACGACCTACTAAAACGAACAACCAAAATTTCGATAGTAATTTTTAATAATATACTACTACAGTAGATTCTAAAACGAGTCAGAAGGACTATATTTATTATTTTCTCACAGTACAAATCACAAAACTTTTAATTTTATTTAAAATTATCAATTTCTATAATCATTTCTTCAAAGAGATTGCTTTCAAGCTATTGACTATTTACTATTTACTATTTACCAATTACTAATTATAGAGGGGACTCCGGTGCCCTAAAGCACCGGCATCCCTGTTTATGGGTTGTCTCAGGTAATCTACCGGGGGGTGACATATAGCGGGGTAACCATATGGTAAAACTAACCTAATGTAAAATAATTACCTGCCAGTAGGTCTGCAGACCCACTGGTCCTTTAATCAGGAGGACGGGAGGTTTCAAAAACAATGCATAATACACGACATCGTACATCTTAGAAAGTTTAAATGTAATCCCTACGGGATTTTGTTTTATGTCTTATGTCTTATGTCTTAGGCTTGAAAGCAATTCCTTGGAAGAAAAAACTTAAAAGTACATCCAAGTAATGCGTGACGGATGTTATGCCATAGAAGTAATTCCAGGTAATGAGCCTAAAAAATCACTTCGTGATTTTTGTTATAAGTCATTAGTCATAGGTCTTAGGCTTGAACGTTATTCCTTCGAAGAAAAGATTTAAAAGTACCACCAAAGCAGTTCTTGAGATTACTTCGTCAGATTTTTGAAAAATCTTCCTCGTAATGACTTTTCTTGAATTCTGTTATCTGAATTCTGAATTC
>CAZMFS010000174.1:0-5120 GCA_964565585.1 uncultured bacterium | reverse complement strand
ATTATAGCACAGTATTAAACGACTTGCTATCATCTCATATAATTAGTTATTATGACAATTCGCATTTAACTATTAATCGGATGAGTGTTATTAAATATTTACAAAAATATTTTTCAAAAATGAAAGATAATTATAATAGAAAAATAAAAAAAGAAATAATTGATATATATGAGAAAAATAAGGAGGAGCTCTCATACAATGAAATAATAGTTTTGATAAAAATATATTATGATCTGGGAGATTTTCAAAAATCCTCCAATTATTTGTGGGTTAATTTTATAAAAAATAGAAAAATTAATGTTTCAATTTATGAAAAAAATCTTGGTGAATTTCTTCATAAAATTTATAAAAAAAATAGATTTATAAATATCTCAGAATATCGATACAAAGCTGTTTATTTATTAACCTATGCAGTATATTATTATAATAATAAAAACAGGGAACAAAATAAAATACTTGAAGGTGTAAAGCAGGATAAAATTAAAACTCCTGGGTTAAGGTTTGATATTAACTATCATCTTTTTTTCAATTATTATAATCTTTACAATAAGGAGAAATTGAAGAAAATATATAATAAGTTATATATGAGCCGAAAAAGTCTAGATTTTGAGAATGAGTTAAAATATATTTACTGCTCTTATATCTATTACCAGTATTTTAATAATTCAGAAAAAATGAAAAAATATATTAATGCTTTTTTTGATAAGTTAAAAGACAAAATGGATAAATATGTAAAAGATTATCTTAAAGGATTAAATTCTTTATATGCTTATTATTCAAATTATGAAAAAAATAGCATAAAGGCGAGAAATACTGTAAAGCTTTTATTAAAAAGAGCAAAGGAATTTAATTCAAATTTCTATATATATAGTGCTTACACAAATTTGGGAGTTTACTGGCATTATCATGGTATGAGCAGGAAGGCATATACTGCCTTTGAGAAAGCTCTGAAATATGCTAAGAAGTCTTCATCTTATTCAATTTTGCCAACAGCCTATAACAATATGGCTATAACCCTTGATAATCCTAAAGAAGCTCAAAAATACTACCAAACAGCTTATGATTATGCTCTTAGACTTGAAGATTTAAGTACTTCGTATGTTTTGCTTCATAATTTATCAGAAATAATGAGTAATTATGACTTTGTTGAACTGGTAGAAAAATACAGAGATCGATTATTTAACAAGGAAGCTGCAAGAGGTTCATTGAGAACATTTTTGTATTTCTTTTATTCCATTATCAAATCAACTTATGAAATTGGAAAATTAGATAAGCTGCAACGATATTCAAAATTTATAGATGGTTTGAACTGTAGTGAAAAGAATTCTTTTTATAATAGTTATAAATATTTTTTATTTTTGAGCAAGGTTGTTATTGGTGATTATAATAACAGTTCTGATATATTTAACGAAACAATTGAAAAAGTATCGAATTATCATTATGATCTTGTAGCAAATAGCTATTTATTATGGGTATTTCCACATATAGGAGTTGATAGCAGGAAAAAAGCTATAAAAAAAATTATAAAATATGGAGAAAATAAGATGGATAAAAACCAAATGGCGGCTTATAAGATATATTATAAAATATTAAATAAAAATAAATTTCCTATCAGTCTATTTGAGGAAGGAATTACTGAAAAATCCGGAGATATCATTATTTATTACTGGGTAATTTTATATTATTCAAAATATTTAAAAAATAAAAATACTCCAGAATATAAAAAGTCCATTTCAGTTTTATTTAAAGATATTAAGAATATTAAAGATAACTATAAAAAAGATAAGCTTTTTGAAAATACTTACTATAAAGATATAGTAGAAAATGCTAAAAAGTTATTTCCAGAAGAATACGAGAAGTATTTTTTAGCTAATAAAAAACTATCTATACAAAGAAAAAATTATGATAATTATGTTAATAATTTGTATTTTAATGAAAAAAGGGGTACATCGGATTATCTTGAAACTATTCTAAAAAATTGTTTGAAGATAGTGGGTTATGATAGGGCGGTCTTTTTCAAAAAAAATGGAGATAAATATAAAAAGAGAAAAAAATATTGTCCTGCTGAATTTTTATATGGAGAGTATGATAAATTTTATACAGATAAAATTGTAGATGAACTTGAAAATGATGTGTTAATAGAAAATATTGATAAACCAAATGTTAACATAAACCGTATTTTAATTCTTCCGATTATAGATTATGATAAATATAAAAGATACCAGTTCTCAAAAAACAACAAGACCAAAAGTATGCTTTCAACATCAGCCCATAATTATCTCCTTGGGTATTTATATTTTGACAAGGTGAATGATTTGGATAGTAAAATTCCCGATCATATATTAAAATTTATTCAGATATTTTTTAACGAATACTGGACGAGAATAATTTCTTATGAAAAATATATAAAAGATGATTTGACAGGTGTACTATTGAAAAATGTATTTCTAAAAAAAATATCTGAATATATCTATGACAAAGAAAAAGATAGGACTATTTCCTTTTTGATGATTGATATAGATGATTTTAAAAAGATTAATGACACATATGGACATCAAAAAGGAGATACTATTCTGGCTAAGTTGGCTGAAATACTTGAGGATGAAACAAGAGATACGGATATAGTTGCCCGATATGGAGGAGAGGAGTTTATTATCGGCTTACTTGATTCTTCCAAGTCATCCTCACAAAAAGTTGCAGAAAGAATAAGAAAAAAAATAAAAAAGAACAATTTAATGGGTAATTTGGGAGATTTAACAGTTAGTATAGGTATTTCATCCTATCCAGAAGATTCTAAATGGATTGAAGAATTAATAAGTAATGCAGATAAAGCCCTATATGAAGCAAAAAATAAAGGTAAAGATAGAATCGAGGTCTTTAAAAGCTAAGAATTCCTCAAAAAAGAAACAAAAAAATTAAAAAATATGATAAACAAGAAGATAATCTTTAATTTTATCATTTTTGTTGGTCTTTTAATAATCTTAAATATATTTATTTTTGTGAAATACGAAAATGTTGTTTCAGATATTGAAAGTTTGAAAACTTTCATACTGGGATATAAACTGGATGAACTGGTTTTTATAATTCTTGTTATTATACAGGTTTTGGTATCTTTTCTTCCCGGTCAGGTTGCAGGATTTACTGGGGGACTACTTTATGGCCCTTTATTGGGAGTTACATATTCGATGATAGGCTTAATCGTTGGCTCTATAATAGCTTTTTTGCTTGGTAATTATCTCGGTAGACCTTTTGTGGAGAATATAGTTTCTAGAGAAAAGCTAGAAAAATATAACAATTTTGTGCATAAAAATGGAAAGATAACACTCTTTTTAATTTTTCTATTTCCGGCACTTCCGGATGATCTAATATGTTTTATATCAGGATTTTCCAGAATAAAACTGAAAAATTTTATTTTAATTACATTTTTGGGAAGATTGCCCGGATTTATTGTTTTAAGTTTTATTGGAGCAAATATATTGGATTATAATATGAAAGCTAAATTCACTATAGGTTTTGTCCTTATAGGCATATCTATAATTTTTATTAAATATAACGATTATTTTGAAAAAAAATTCAGGGATTTAATTTATAAAATTTTAAAAAAATTTAATATCAAGTTATAAATTGTTCAATATTGTAGCAGTTTAAATACCTGCAATTTGCTTGACTTTTTTTCTTTTAGCAAATAAAATGTACTAAAAATAAGGAGGTAATTTATGAAAAAAACTGCTATTAATGAAATTCATAAAAAATTGAATGCCAAAATGGTTGATTTCGCTGGTTGGGAGATGCCCATACAGTATGAAGACGGTGTTATAAAGGAACACATGGCTGTAAGAGAAAAAGTGGGGATATTTGATGTATCCCATATGGGAGAATTTGAAATAAAAGGTAAAGATGCTCTTGAATATATTCAAAAATTAATAACCAATGATGCGTCTAAACTTGACATAAATCAGGTATTATATACTCCTATGTGTTATGAGAATGGTACGATTGTTGATGATCTTCTTTGTTACAGAATTGGAGAAAAGCATTTTTATCTTATAATAAATTCTGCAAATCATGATAAAGACCTAAACTGGTTAAAATCTAATACTGAAGGATATGAGTTAGAGATAGTTAGGGATATTTCTCCAAAGATGTCTCTTTTTGCTCTTCAGGGCCCAAATGCTGAAAAAACAATGCAGAAACTAGTAGATAAAGACATGAATGAGTTAAAATTTTTCAGATTATGGCTCGATGTAGATGTTGATGGAATTAATGTGGATATGATGTCCCGTACGGGTTATACCGGAGAGGACGGGGTAGAAATTATGGTAAAAAATGAAAATGCCCCTGAATTGTGGGAAAAAATTATGGATGCCGGAGAAGAATTTGGAATTAAGCCCTGTGGTTTGGGAGCAAGAGATACATTACGACTTGAAGCTAAACTTATGCTCTATGGTAATGATATAGATGATACCACAACTCCTGTAGAAGCAGCTCTTAAATGGACAGTTAGTATGGATAAGGATGTTGACTTTAACGGAAAAGAAGTAATCAAAGAACAAATAGAAAACGGTACTGATAGAATTTTAAAGGGATTTGAAATGATAGATAGAGGAATTCCCAGACATAATATGGAAATTTATAATGAAAATGAAGAAAAGATAGGTTATGTAACAAGCGGTAATTATGCACCTTATTTGAAAAAAACAATAGGGCTTGGATATATTGATAGACCCCATCATAAAAAGGGAACAGAGATATATATTGATGTTCGTGGAAAAATGAAGAAAGCAAAAATTGTAAAAACACCTTTTTATAAAAAATCTTATAAAAAATAGGTTTAGAAAGGAAGGAACCAGTATGAAATATAAAGATTCAGGTGTAGATATTGATAAAGCTAATGAAGCTGTAAAAAGAATTAAAGATAAGGTTAAATCAACGCATAGCAAAAATGTATTGACTGATCTGGGATCTTTTGGAGGATTATTTGAACTGGATAATTATAAGAATCCCGTACTGGTTTCTGGAACTGATGGAGTGGGTACCAAACTAAAACTTGCTTTTCTGTCGGGAATCCATGATACAATAGGAGTTGATCTGGTGGCCATGAGCGTAAACGATATCCTGGT
>CAZMFS010000173.1:0-5139 GCA_964565585.1 uncultured bacterium | reverse complement strand
ATTTATGTTCATCTTACCTATATTCCCTATGTAAAAACTGCAGGTGAATTAAAGACAAAACCAACCCAGCACAGTGTAAGCAACCTGAGGTCTATTGGTATTCAACCGGATATAATACTTGGTAGAACAGAAAAACCTCTTACAGATAAAGTAAAATCGAAAATATCACTATTCTGTAATGTTGAAAAAGACAAGGTTATTGAAGCTCCTGATGTGAATTGTATCTATGAAATTCCAATTGTATATAATAAACAGGGGTTGGGGAAAAAAGTATTAAACATGCTAAACATGGAACATAATGGGGCAGAATTAGAGGATTGGAAAGATATAGTTGAAATAGCAAAAATGGAGAAAGATAAAACTGTTGATATAGCTATAGTGGGAAAATATGTGGACCTAAGAGATGCATATAAAAGTATAATTGAATCTTTCAATCATGCAGCTCTTTATAACAGATGCAACGTAAATCTTGTCTGGCTGGAATCAGAAGATTTGAAGGAAGAAAATTACAAAGAAAGCTTGAAAAATATCGATGGTATTTTAGTTCCTGGCGGATTTGGCAAAAGGGGCATTGAAGGTAAAATAAGGGCAGCAGGATATGCTAGGAAAAATAATATACCTTACTTTGGAATATGCCTTGGAATGCAGATTGCCACTATAGAATATGCCAGAAATGTTTTGAGACTTGAGAGGGCAAATTCAACGGAATTTAACCCTGATACTCCTTATCCAGTAATAGATTTCATGCCTGAACAAAAAAATCTGGAGAAAAAGGGCGGAACCATGAGGCTTGGAGCCTATAAATGTACTTTAAAAGAGGGAACAAAAACTTATAAGGCTTATGGAAATGAATTGATTTCTGAAAGACACAGGCATAGATACGAATTTAATAATGAATTTAGAAGATTATTTGAGGAACAGGGTAAAATGATTGCCGGGGTTAATGAAAAAAGAGATCTCGTTGAGGTGCTTGAAATTCCGGATCATCGCTGGTTTGTAGGAGTTCAGTATCACCCCGAATTTAAATCAAAACCACAAAAGCCGCATCCTCTTTTCAGGGATTTTGTAAAAAGCTGTATTGAAAAGAAATATAAAAAATAGCTTGAATTAATTATTCTAGTTGATAGAATATTCTGGAAGCGAAATAAAAGAGGAGTTGTTATGATTGAATTTAAAGAATATATTGCTTTTTTATCCACAAATGGACTTTTAGGTTTAGGTAAAGTTGAAAACCCAAAAACGGGAAAAAAGAGCAAAAATTTAAAACTTGTAAAATTTACGATCGATATTTTAGAATTGCTTGAGGAAAAAACAGAAGGTAATCTAACAGAAGAAGAAAAAGAGGTATTAAATAACACATTGAACAATCTCAAAAACAACTATGAACAGGAAAAAAATAATTAATAGAAGATTATCATGACAAGGCTGAAGGTATACAGGGATAGAAATAACAACGGTTTTTACAATATGGCTATCGATGAGGCCATATTTAGAAAAGCTATTGAAGAAGGTTCTGAGGATCTGTATGTGAGGTTTTATGACTGGAACCCTGCATGTTTGAGTTTGGGCTACTTCCAGTCGTTCGAAGAGAAAGTTGATGAAAAGGCATGTAGTGAATATGGTGTAGATGTTGTTAGGAGACCTACCGGGGGAAGAGCAGTTTTGCATGATATGGAACTTACATATAGTATTGTTTCAAATACAAAAATGCTTGGAAACACAACTTTATCAGCCTATTTGAATATTAGCAAAGGATTAAACAGAGGTTTGAACATTTTAGGAGTAGATAGTAAGGTTTCTCCGGCAAAGAGAGCCAAAAGAAAAGGTTCTGCTGCATGTTTTGATTCTATCTCTTCTCATGAAATTTCTGTTGAAGGGAAGAAAATTGTTGGTAGTGCCCAGTATAGGGATAAGGGATATCTGCTTCAACACGGATCTATCTTAATAGATATAGATGTTGATAAACTTTATGATTGTTTGAATACTAATGTTGATGATCGTGTCAAAAGATACTTTAAAAAGATAACCACGGCTATTAACATTGAACTTGAAGAAAATAAAGATAAGGATGAGGTTGAAGATGCCCTCATAAATGGATTAGACGATTATTTTGATTATAGAATAGAACGGATTAAGTATCCTGATGATTTAATCAAAGAGGCAAAAAAATATTATAATGAAAAGTATAATACCGAGGAGTGGAATTATTTAAAATGATCTGGAATTATTTAAAAGATAAGAAAAAATATTTGTTTCCTGCGTTGATGTTTTTATTGCTTGTAGACATAGCCCAGTTGCTTGTACCATTGATGACAAAAAGGGCAATAGATGGATTAAGACAGAATCCTAATATGCATGATTTAATGATTACTGGGCTGATTATATTTGGATTAGCAGCTGCTGTATTTATTTTTAGATTTTCATGGCGTTATTTTCTTTTGAGAATGGCATTTCAAATTGTTGTTAATCTTAGAAATAAGATATATCATAAACTACTCAAGTTTTCGCAGCATTTTTTTGGCAAATGGGAAACCGGAGATATCATGGCCCGTGCAATAAATGATATGCGGGCAGTGCAGCGAATGTTCTCTTTTGGAATTGTTACCATTGTGGATGCGATTGTTCTTGGGATTACATCGTTGATTTTTATGTTTAGTTTTAATGTAGAATTAACCTTCATTGCTCTTGCACCTCTTCCAATTCTTATATTTGCCGTATGGTTTTTTGAAGATAAAATTCATAGAACATTTAGAGAGGTACAGGAGAAATTTTCGGGATTGCAGAATTTTGTCCAGGAAGATTTTTCCGGTATTTTTGTAATAAAAGCTTTTAATAGAGAGGCAAATGAAAAAAGCAGATTTGCAAAGGAAAATCAGGAATATGTAAATAAAAATTTAAAGGTAGCAAGATTATTTGCAACATTAAGGCCACTGATCATGTTCATAGTAGGTTTGAGTAATTTGTTGGTATTGTACTTTGGTGGAAAACTTGTAATTTCAGGGGAATTAAAACTCGGAAGTTTCTTTGCTTTTTTTCAGTATCTTCAATATCTAAGCTGGCCTATGATGGCTTTAGGTTTTGCAATTAATCTATATCAGCGTGGTAAAGCATCCTTAAAAAGAGTAGAAGAATTAACTGAAAAAGACCCTATTGTTTATGACAGAAAAGATGCTATTACAGCTGAAAACATTGAATCAGTTTCTTTAAAGGTGAAAGATTTGAATTTTAAATATGAAAATGCTAATGAATATGCTTTGAAAGATATCAACTTTAATGTAAATAAGGGACAGTCAATAGGGATCATAGGACGAATTGGTTCCGGCAAGACTACTTTAGTTAAAAATATTTCAAGACTTGTAAAAATCCCTGAAGATACAATTATAGTAAACGGAAGAGATATTAATGATTATAAACTAAGTTCTTTAAGAAATATGATATCATATATTCCGCAGGATTCATTCCTCTTTTCGACTACAATAAAAGAAAATATTGCCTATTTTAATCCTGATACTTCAATGGAAAAAATTGAGAAGGCTGCTGAAATTGCTGATTTAAAAGATGCTATAGAGGATTTACCCGAAAAATATCAAACTAAACTGGGAGAAAGAGGGGTAAATCTTTCGGGAGGACAGAAACAGCGTATGACGATTGCACGGGCAATACTAAAAGATGCACCATTCTTTATCTTTGATGATTCATTTTCAAGTATAGATACAAATACAGAAGAAAAGATTTTGAATAATTTAAAAGATATTTTGAAAAAGAAAACAACAATTATTATTGCTCACAGAATTTCTACTATAAAATATGTTGATAAAGTTCTGGTTCTGGATGATGGTGAAATTGTAGAGAAGGGAACACACGAAGAATTGCTTGAAAAACAGGGAGAATATTACAATATATATAAAATTCAGGAATTAAAAGAAAAGATAGCAAAGGAGTAAAATTTTATGCCAAGACATCGGGTTGTACCGGAAGATAATAAAAAAAGAAAATTTGATATTGAGTTACTTTTTTGGTTGTTATCATACATTAAGGATAAGAAATTTTTAGTAATTATATCGGTTCTGTTAATTTTATTGTCTGCAGGATTTGGTTTAGCTTCTCCTCATATAGTTAGAGTAGGAATAGATGAATACATTGGACAGGGTAACTACAATGGGCTCTTAAATCTTGCAGTTTTATATTTTTTTATAAGGGTTTTTTATTTTGGAAGCCAGTTTGGGCAGATGTATCTTACTGCTTATCTGGGTCAGACAATTATGTACAGGATGCGGTTGGATATTTTTGAGCATGTTGTTAAGCTGAAAAAGAGTTACTTTGACAAAAATCCTATAGGAAAAATAATGACGAGGGTAACTACTGATGTTAAAGCCTTAAATGAGCTTTTAACATCTGGATTTGTTAACTTTTTCAGTCAGGCTCTAATGCTTATGGGGATACTGATATTCTTATTTATTGAAGCCTGGAAGCTCACATTAATTCTTCTTGTTGTAACAATCCCTCTATTAACTATAGGAACCATAATGTTTAGAAAAAGAATAACAGTGTTATACCGTAAAATACGAACCCAGATTGCCAAAATAAATTCTTTTTTACAGGAGAGCATTTCCGGGATGAGTATAATCCAGCTGTTTAATAGACAGAAGTACAACAGCAGTAAATTTATGAAACTTAATAATGAATGGTATAATTACTCCGTAGATTCCATGATTACAAGGGCAACATTTTTCCCATTTATCAGTTTTCTATCCATGTTTTCCCAGGCAATAATTGTTTATTTTGGTGGAAAACTCGTTTTTGAGAACTTCATTACTTTTGGAAGTTTGTTTTTGTTTCTACGATATATGAGAATGTTTTTTAGACCTCTTAGACAGATTAGTCAGCAGTATAATATTTTACAGAGAGCTATGGCTGCAAGTGAAAAAATAAATAATATACTTGATAGAGATAAATCTGAGGTTTATACCAAAAAAGGTGGTTATCAGGAGGATCTTAAGGGGGAAATAGAGTTTAAAAATGTTTGGTTTGCATATGAAGAAGATGAATATGTGCTGAAGGATGTTTCTTTTAAGATTGATGTGGGCGAAACTATAGCTATTGTGGGTCCCACAGGCTCAGGAAAGACTACAATAATTA
>CAZMFS010000172.1:0-5202 GCA_964565585.1 uncultured bacterium | reverse complement strand
AGAAGGGTACATGGTTAACTCGGGTGAATATGATGGAATGAAATCCGAAAAATTCAAGAAGAAAATAGTAGAAGTGATGGAAGAAGAGGGGTTCGGTAATTTTGCTACCAATTATAAATTGAGAGATTGGCTTATATCCCGTCAGAGATACTGGGGAGCACCAATTCCAATAATTTATTGTGATGATTGTGGTGAAGTAGCTGTTCCTGAAGAAGATCTTCCTGTTAAACTTCCTATGGATGTTGATTTTAAACCTACAGGAGAATCTCCTTTAAAAGAGCATCCTGAATTTAAATATACAAAATGTCCAAGATGTGGAAAAGATGCAGTTAGAGAATGCGATACTATGGATACTTTTGTTGATTCTTCATGGTATTTTCTTAGATATCTAAATCCTCAGGATTATAAAAAACCGTTTGAGAAGGATCTTGCAGATAGATGGCTTCCTGTTGATAAATATGTTGGGGGAGCAGAGCATGCAGTAATGCATCTTATGTATGCAAGGTTTTTTACAATGGCTTTAAATGATATTGGGATGATAGATTTTGAAGAACCGTTTAAAAGTCTAAGACACCAGGGAATTATTCTGGGACCTGATGGTAAAAAAATGTCAAAATCAAAGGGAAATGTAATAAACCCCGATGATTATATTGAGGAATACGGTGCAGATGTTCTAAGAGTATATCTTATGTTTGCTTATGATTATGAAACAGGCGGTGCATGGGATGATGATACCCTTAAAGCAACCGATAGATTCCTTAATAGAGTATGGAGACTTGTAACCGAAGAAGAGTGGGCTAAAAATATTTTTGATGAGGATATTCAGGAATATGAAATTACTGATAAAACCGAAGAGTGGAATGACGAGTTAGAAAGAAAGCTTCATAAAACAATAAAAGATGTTACAGAGGATGCAGAGGATTTTAAATTTAACACAGCAATTAGCAAGATTATGGAACTGAATAATAAAATTTATAAATATATACAGAGATTACCTAGAAAAAATCATGATAAAAAGCTTCTTAAAACAGTTATCGAAAAACTTATACAGCTTTTTGCTCCTTTTGCACCCCATATGTGTGAAGAGCTCTGGCAAAGAATTGGAAATGAATATTCAATTTTCCAATCCGACTGGCCTGAATACGAAGAAGATAAGCTGGTAGCTGAAACAGTGACTATAGCCGCTCAAATAAATGGAAAAGTTAGAGATGAAATTGATGTTCCAGTAGATGCTGATAAAGATAAGATAAGGGAATTAGCACTTGAATCCGAAAGGGTGCAAAAATATACCGAAGGAAAAGAGATAGTTAAAACAATTGTGGTACCCGGTAGGATTATAAACTTTGTGGTAAAGTAATAAAAATCTCCGGCTTAAGCCGGGGATTTTGTTTTTAGTAGTTCGTATTCGTTAAAATCACATTGGATTTATTTTATCAATTTTGTCAGTCCTTAATACATCAGGGTAGTTTGTACCTCAAAAAAGATACAAAATATAATAAAAAATCAAACGCAGATTTTCTCAGATTAATACTGATTTTAAGTATAATCATTGAAGCAACTCATAAATGAATTTTAGAAGATTTCTGAACTTAAAAATCACTCCAGACAGGATTTATAAATTAGCTAAAGCCGTGATTTTTCAACATACATCAAAACAACGTATAATGCACAAAATTTGAATGTAATACCTTCGAAGATAATTAAAGAATTAAATTACAAATTACAAAACTAAATGGTTTCTTTTGAAGGATTAATAATAATCTGTTGGAATTTTATGGAATTATCTCAATTCCTTACTTATAGCTTAATCTCAATCTTAAGCTTAATCTAGAAATTATCTCTGATAATTTCTTTTGTCAGGAATTTTCATCACTTATTCATTGCAAAAACAAAAAGAAAACTTTTTTCTTTTAAAAAACAGCTTGTCTGGAAATAAACTCATGATAGCTAATTTCGTATATTTTTATAAATTACCAACATTTATAATCATTTCTAAAAAGATATAACCCTCAAGTTCATTTTCTCAATCTTAATCTTAGTCTTAATCTAAAAATTGCGATAGCAATTTTTCATTCAACGGGTATTCTTTGCTTTTTGGTCTTTTTGGTTAAGATATAACCGGAAATAATTATTAATAACCCTCCAGAAACAAGATACCAGTTCAGCTTTAATCCGAGAAAGATTATTTCATTTATAGTTGTAAACAGAATTGTTAGAAGAAACATAATTGAAGTTTTATTTGTTGGAAGTATTGATAGTGCATAATTCCAGAATAGATAAGCCAAACCGGATTGGCCGATACCCATTTCTGCAAGCCAGAACCATTCTTTGAAGTTTGATGGGGATTTATTCATTGATGCGAACAACATTGGAGCCAGCATAATTGAAGAAATTAAAAATATTTTAAAAAGAAACTGAATTATTGAATCGGGGTCATCTTTATACGGTTTTACAAGCACTGCAGAAAAGAATACATAAAATCCGAAGGTCATTCCCGTTAAAATTCCCAGAAAGATTCCTACATAGAACAGCTCGTGAAGATTTTCAAAATGTTCCTTTCCCAGAACAATCAGAACTACTCCTCCAAATGACATTATAAGGGTTATTATTTCATTGATTTTCGGTTTTATTTCATGAAGAAATAATGAGAATAACAGTACAAAGACAGGAGATAAATTTTCCAGAATCATAACCAGGGTAGCTGGAAGATATATAAGAGTTAGATGATATAAAATTGAGTTTAAAGATAATCCGATGAGTGAAAGACCGAGTACCAGCTTCCATTTTCTTTTAAAATTTATTCTTAGTTTGCCCTTAAAAAGAAGAAATAAAAAAAATACCAGTGTGCCCAGCCAGAACCTGGATACCGTTACAAAATACATGCTTACACCGTTTAGTGCAAGATATCTTCCAGCAGGACCGTGTATTCCCCACAGAAAAAGTGCGATAAATGCAAATATTAAACCTTTTGTTTTTTCATTAATTACCTTCATAAATTTCCTTAATTCTTTTTTATTCCTAACTAAAAATATAGATTTATAATAATATTTCAAGAAAAAAATTATATTTATAAAAAAAGAAAAAACTATTTATTTAAATAGAATAAATAGTATATTAATAAAAGGGAAAGGTATAAATATGACGTATTTGGCTTATTGCGGTTTTGATTGTACTAAGTGTCCGATATTTATTGCTACCAAGGATAATAATAAAAATGAGTTAAAAAATATAAAGCACAGATTAGAAAAGAATAACCATGAGAGAATGACCATTGAACAAATAAAGTGTAAAGGCTGTAAATCAAATATCATATATAAATACTGTAAAGAGTGTAAATTAAGACAATGTGCTGTTAGTAAAGGTGTCATTACCTGTGCTTTATGTGATTTTAAAAAGTGCTCTGAAGTAGAAAAAATATATCAGTACAATAAAAAAATATTCGAACAATTGACTAAATTGAGAGAAAATAAATATAATGCATGAAAATCCTATTCTTAAAATTTATATTTATTTCGTTATAATTGTTAAAATAAACGGGAGGTGTATATGGAATCTTTAAGAGTATCAACTTCTTCAAGAAGTGATATGGTTGATATAACTTCTACAATTCAAAAAACTATTAATGATATGAAAGTCGGTAATGGAGTGGTAACTGTTTATGTGCCTCATACTACCTGTGCTGTTACAATTAATGAAGGTGCTGATCCTTCGGTACAGGGTGATATTATGAATGAGCTTGATAAAGTAGTTCCGTGGAATGATAACTATAAGCATAGAGAGGGCAATTCTGCTGCCCATATAAAAACTTCGCTTGTTGGAAGCTCTGAAAATATTATTATTGAAAATGGACAAATCCAGCTGGGCACATGGCAAAAAATATTTTTATGTGAATATGATGGTCCAAGAACCAGAAAAGTCTGGATAAAAAAAGTATAACGGAGGAAGTATGAGAAAATTATTAATATTGTTTTTTATTTTTACTGTTATTTATACATTTTCCAATTCATCGGAAAGAATCCAGCCTCCCGATGCCAATAAGAAAAAACATGTGACTGAAATTCACGGGTATAAACTTGTTGATTACTATCACTGGCTTAAAAACAAAGATAATAAGGAAGTGATCGATTATATAAAAAGGGAGAATAAATATACTGAAAATAAAATGGAGCATACTGAAAAACTACAGCAGGAAATTTATGATGAAATAATTAAAAGAATTGATGAAACCGATCTGACAGTTCCTGAAAAGCATGGCAATTACTATTACTATACGAGAACACAAAAAGGTAAGCAGTATGATATATATTGCAGGAAAAAAGGTTCTTTGGACGCAAAAGAAGAGATTGTTTTAAATGTTAATAAGCTTGCAGAAAGCCATGATTACTACGACCTGGGGGTTTTTAAAATTAGTCCTAATCATAATTTACTTGCATTTACCTATGATACTACCGGATCAGAAAGATATAATTTAAAAATTAAAAATTTGAATACAGGTAAAATTCTCGATGATAAGATTGATGATATTGATGATTTTGTCTGGGCAAATGATAATAAGACATTTTTTTATACGGTTCAAAACAAAGCCAATAGACCTTATAAATTATACAAACACAGATTGAATCAGAAAAGTGAAAATGATCCTTTACTGTATAAAGAAGATGATGAAAAATACTGGATGTGGATATCCAAGTCAAAAAGTGATAAGTATATTTTCATGGGGATAGCAAGTAAGACCACTTCAGAAATGCATTTCATAAATGCAGATAATTCAAAAGAGGAATTCAAATTAATGGAAAAAAGAGAAAAAGGAGTTGAATATTATCCCTATCATAGCGGGAAATATTTTTATATTCTTACCAATAAAAATGCTTTTAATTTTAAAGTAATGAGAACACCTGTAGAAAAATATGATATGAAAAACTGGGAAACATTTATTCCCCATAAAAAAAATACATACATAGAAGATATAATCGTTTTCAAAGATTTTATGGTTTTATCCAGAAGAAAAAATAGTTATAAAAATTTGAGTGTTTTAAATCTTAATAGCAAAAAGATCCATGAAATAAATTTTCCAGAACAACTTTATAATTTCTGGCTTGGAAACAATTACGAGTTTAAAACTCATAAATTGAGATTAACATATACTTCGTATTTAACTCCTAAGACAGTTTATGATTATGATATGAAAGAGAAAAGATTAAA
>CAZMFS010000171.1:0-5219 GCA_964565585.1 uncultured bacterium | reverse complement strand
AATTTAATTTGTGGGCTCTTGATAATTTTGAACCTGATATTACTTTTTTGCTGTTATTGGATCCTGAAATAGGATTAGAAAGAGAAAACAATAAGGATAGATTTAATATGGAAGGGCTAAATTTTCATGAAAAAGTAAATCAGGGATATAGAATTCTTGCTGAAAAGTACGATGACAGGATAAATAAAATTGTTGTGGGGGATAAAGAACCAGAATATATTTTTAATAAAATTAAGAGAGTTCTGAAAAAAAGATTATGAGAAAATTTAAGAAAATATTTGATAAACTAATAGAGGATAATAAACTTCCTCAATCGTTAATTTTAGTATCTTATTCCAAGCATAAAAAAAGGGCTTACTCTAAATACATTGCAAAATATTTAATAACCGGGAAGAAACCTGATTTTGAAAAAATTGAGAATTTTGAACATGCGGATCTTAAATTTATTGTAAACGATGATTCATCTATTATAAAGAAACAGCAGATAGAGGAGGGGATGGAATTTGTTTCAAAAACCCCCTATAGCCAAAATAATAATGTACTGATACTTGAGGACAGCGAAATGATGAACCAGACTTCAGCCAATATGCTTTTAAAAAAACTGGAAGAGCCACCTGAATACTCTTATATTTTACTGCTTGTTTCAAACAGGGAACATGTATTACCAACAATTTTATCCAGATGTCAAACATTCAGAATATATGAAGAAAGCAAAGAGGAGATTGAAAATTATTTTTCAAATAAAAAAATTTCGGATTCTGATATAAATTTATTTTATAATTTAATGAACTATAACTACAGAAAAATTGACCTTAAAAAATATAAAAAGATAAAAAAGGAGTTTTTTGAATTTATATCAGATAAAAGAGATATTAAAGAAATCATAAATTTTGTAGATAAAATCGTTAACAAGAAACAATCTGAATATTATTTTGGTATTATAGTCTCAATGCTTTATACTTTTTTAAGAGATCTATGTTTTATAAAAAAAGGTGTAAACGATAGCTGTATAATATGGAAGGATTTTTTTAAAGAAAATAAAAAACTTGATTTATATGCCAACATTTTTATAATTATTGAAAAGATAGAAAATTACTATAAAAATAAACAAATAGCAATTAATAAGAGATATTTCATGTTAAATATCTTTTTAACATTATATGATAAGGAGTAAAGATTATTTATGATAGAAGTAATAGGCGTGCAATTTCATCAGGCGGGAAATATCTACTATTTTAAACCCAATGATGAAGAGATAAATAAAGGTGATAAAATAATTGTAGAGTCTGAAAAAGGCAAATGCGTAGCTGAAGTTGTAGAACCGAAGAAGAAAAAATCTATAGAGGATATCGTGTTACCGCTTAAAAAGGTAGTAAGAAAAATGACCCGTGATGATTACGATTATTATGAAAAGTTAAAGAAGGAAGAGGAAGAAGCTCTGGAAATCTGTGAAACAAAGGTTAAAGAGCATGGTTTACCCATGAAACTTATTGAGGCAAAATATGCATTTGATAAAAAATTTATTATGTTTTATTTTTCTGCTGAGGGTCGTGTAGATTTCAGAGAACTGGTAAGAGATCTTGCAAAAATATTTAAAACAAGAATAGAACTCCGTCAAATTGGTGTGAGGGATGCAACCAAAATGATGGGAGGTATGGGGATTTGCGGGAGAAAATTGTGCTGCAGCCAGTGGTTAAGAAACTTTGAAAGTGTTTCTGTAAACATGGCTAAAGCTCAATATCTATCCTTGAATCCCAGTAAGATGTCCGGACTTTGTGGCCGGTTAAGATGCTGTTTGCGATATGAGAAAGAGCAGTATGAGGAAATGTCGGAAAAATACCCTAATATTGGAAGCAGAATTAAGACACCAAACGGAAAAGGAGAAGTTAAAAATATTAATATTTTTACGGAAACAGTATTTGTTGTACTTGATGATAGTGAGGCAGAAATAATGGTTGATATAGAAGATGTTGAATTTTTTGAGAATAAAAATAAAAAAAATGAAAAAAATAAAAATGATGAAAATGGAGGGAAAAATGAAAAATAAAAAAAATAAAAAAACTTATTATATAACTACTCCTTTGTACTATGTTAATGGAAATCCGCATATCGGTTCTGCATACACCACTATTGTAGCTGATGTGTTAGCTCGATATAAAAGAAAAGCAGGATATGATGTATTTTATTTAACAGGCACAGATGAACACGGACAGAAAATATACGAATCAGCAGTAGAAAATGGGAAAGAAGATGATGTTCAGGGATTTGTAGATAGAGTTGCTAATGAATTTAAAAAGGTCTGGAGAGATCTCGATATTAGATACGATTATTTTATAAGAACAACTGATGAACAACATGAAGAGTCTGTAAAAAAACTGTGGAATAAACTTTATGAGAAGGGCGATATATACAAGGGAAGATATGAAGGTTGGTACTGTGTGTCCTGTGAAAGATATTTTACAGAGAAGGAGCTTGAAGAGGATAATAATTGTCCTGATTGCGGAAAGAAAACAAGATGGGTGGAGGAAGAAAATTACTTTTTTAAGCTATCTAAGTATCAGGATAAATTGATAAAGCTATATGAAAATAACGAAAAGTTTGTTGAGCCCGGTTTTAGAAAAAATGAAATGCTTTCCAGATTAAAAGGTGAAGAACTTCAGGATTTGAGCATTTCAAGAAGAAAAGAATCGCTGCCATGGGGGATAGAACTTCCGTTTGACAAAGATCATGTTTTGTATGTTTGGGTTGATGCTTTACTTAACTATATTACCGCTCTAGGATATCCGGATGATGAGGATGGTTTATTTGAAAGATACTGGCCTGCTGATGTTCATTTTGTAGGAAAGGAGATAAACTGGTTTCATTCTGTTATCTGGCCGGCTGTTTTAATGGCTGCCGGTATCGAACCACCTAAAAAGGTTTTTGCCCACGGATGGTTAACTGTTGATGGTGAAAAGATCTCCAAATCAAGGGGGAATGCGGTAGACCCCGTTGCTATTGCAGATAAATATTCTATCGATATACTAAAGTATTATTTATTAAGAGATATAAAATTTGGAAGAGACGGAGATTTTTCTCATGAAAAGCTGGAGCAGAGAATAAATTCGGATCTGGCAAACGATTTAGGCAACCTTCTTAATAGAACTCTTCAGATGATTGTTCAGTATTTTGATGGGAAGATAAGAGAACCGCGGGGAGAAATTACTAAATACGATAGAGATTTAAAAAATATGGCTAATAATTTATACCCTGAGATCGATGAGCTGATAGAGGAATTTAACTTTACCGATTCACTGGAAACAATTTGGTCATTTATAAGAAGGACCAATAAATATATAGATGAAACAGAACCATGGATACACGGCAGAGAAGAAAACAACAAAAGATTGAGCAGAATACTGTATAATTTAGCAGAAGCTCTGCGAATAATTGCTGTTATTATCTCCCCTTTTATGGAAAACACATCAATAAAGATATTAAATCAGCTGGGACTTGATTCAGAAAAAATCCTGGAAAACGGATTTGATGAACTTGAATGGGGTAGATTACCGGCAGGAACACAGGTGAATAAAGGTGATATTCTGTTTCCAAGAATAGAGATAGATGAAAGTAAACAGGACAAACAAGATAAAAAGAAAGGAGAAAAAATGGAAGATAAAAATTTAATAGATATTGATGATTTTGGTAATGTAGAACTTAAAGTAGCTTCAGTAGTTAAGGTTGAAGAGATTGAAGGAGCCGATAAATTATATAAAATTACAGTAGATTTAGATGATGAAAAAAGAACTCTCGTTGCAGGTATTAAAAAACACTACTCAAAAAACGAACTTGAGGGTAAAAAGGTAATTGTAGTATCAAATCTTAAACCTGCAACTTTAATGGGTGTAAAATCTGAGGGTATGCTTCTTGCTGCAAAGAACGATAATGGTTTATCAATTTTAACTCTGGATAAAGATATTGACAATATAGTTGGTTCAAAAGTTCAATAACTTATAAAGGGGAGTTATTCCCCTTTAATCCCTTTTATTTTTAATAAAACACTTGATATTTTCAAAAAAAATAGTAGACTATTAAAAAAGGAGACATTATTTGAAAAAATTAGTTATACTTCCTTCTAGAAATTTTATAAAATATTTAAGAACTAATGAGGATGGTTCTAAGGTTACGGATGTTGGTATACTAAATTATACCGGAAGCATTAAGGAAGGTGTTGAGTCCATACAGGAAAATTGCGATGTTGATGAGAATACAGCTGTAGTTTTTATTGTTCCCTCAAATAAAGCACAGGTAAAATCTATAGAAACCAACAAAGTAGAAAAAAAATATTTAAGAAATATTATAATAAATGAATATTCCGAGGACTTGCAGATTAATGAACAGAAACATAATTGGGATTATACAATAGTTAATGAAACGGAAAATAAATATCAGCTGCTCGTTTCTTTTACTGAAAAGGAATATATTGAAAGCTGGGTTTCTCAGCTTATAATTGCCGATATGGAACCGTCCTTGGTAACGGTTGAGCAGATATCAATTTTGAATTCTCTTTATTTTCATATTGGTTACAAGCCGATTATTGCGGTTGATATTGGTAATGTTGATACAGATATTATAATTTATGATAGAAATAAAGAATTTTTCCAGATGGATATACAAATTGGAGGAAACGATTTCACCAAAAATATAAAGGATATATACAATGTTAACTGGGACCAGGCTAAGCAAATTTTAAAAAAGCCTTCAAGGTTAGAAGATATTATAGGCCAAAGAGTTGAAGATAAGCCTGGAATATTTAAAGCCCTATCATCTTTAATAGATAATATTGTATATGAAGTTAAAAGATCAATAATTTTTTATGAAAATAGATTTAAAAAAATTGATTTTGATGAGATAATACTGGTAGGAGGAGTTGCTAATTTAAATAATTTAGCCTGGTATTTAAGTTATGAAATAGGGGCTAAGGTTAAAAAATATAACTATTTTTACAATTTAGAAAAAGATCTGGAGTATAAAAAGAAAAGCCTTTTGGAGGATAACAATTTAACCTTTTCCAATTTATATGGGGGAGTCCTTTTTAAATGAGAATATATGAGATTAACCTACATAAGCGTGGCAAAAAGAATTACTTGAAGAAGAGAGTAGAAGGTAGGCTGGCTAATATTTTAAAGGTTCTTTTCCTTATTACTATTATTTTGTTTGCAATTTATGTTATTGCTTTT
>CAZMFS010000170.1:0-5269 GCA_964565585.1 uncultured bacterium | reverse complement strand
GATGTAAAAGAAGAAGGCGAAGAATATAAATATGGAGAAAAAAAACAGGAAACAGGAAAGAAGAAGATACCCAGTAACGGAGAAAATAAAATATTGAGAAAAAAAATAAAATCCCAGCAAAAAGAAATTAACGATATGAAAGAAGAAGTACAGCTTCTTAGAAAAGTACTTGTGGCTTTAAAAAATAAATATGAAGAAGAAGTAAAGACAAAAGAAGTTTCTAAGAAGGTTAAAACTCTCAATGATAAGGTGAAAAAATTAGAAAATAAAAATATAAATCTTGAGAATAGGTTGGAAGATATAAAAAGTCTTGAAGAATCTGTTGAAAGGGTAAATAATAAATATTCTGATATAAAAAATGAAATTAATGAAATGAAAGATAAACTGGGAAAAATTGATCAGTATTCTAAAAAGTTAAACGAGATAGAAGAGTTCAAAAGCAGCCTTACAAATATTGAGAATTTAACCGATAAAATAAGAAAATTAGACGATGTTGATGAAGAATTGAAGAAAGTAGAGGATATCAAAAAGCGGGAAAATGATATTATAAATTATTTCATGGAATACAAAGAGGAAATTGACCAGCTTGCAGATAGAATTAGCGAGATAGAAGAAAATCAGCAACAGGCTGCAAAAGATCAAATAGATTCCTTAAAAACAAGAATTGTAAATTTGGAAAACAAATTTGAAAATCAAATAAAAAATATTGTTGAAGATTTGAAAAATAGAGAAAAGCAGGATGAAAAAGATGAAAAAGAGAAAAAGAAAGAAAAGGAAGAAGAGAGAAAAAATAAAATATCATTCATGTAAATGAAGGAATTATATGAGTTATGAAAATTATTATGATTTAAATGAACCACCTTTTTTCAATAATCCGGATGAAAGATTTTTTTATAGAACTCCTCAGTCTGAAAAAGCTATTCTTAAAATATTGCATGCTTTGAAAAGAAAAATGGGACTTGCAGTCATAACGGGTAATATAGGCAGCGGTAAAACTATGCTCAGCAGAAAATTGCTCGAATCACTCGATGGGGATTATTTCAAATCTTCATTAATTGTAATGGTTCATAGTGAGGTATCACCAAAGTGGTTTTTAAAAAAATTACTCGTTCAGTTTGGGGTGGATACAAAAAATAATGATAAAAAAGATCTGCTTGTTATGCTTTATAGGAAACTAGTTGAAATAAATAGGGAAGATAAAGTTCCCGTAGTATTAATTGATGAAGCAAATATGATAAGAAACAAGGAGTTTTTTGAGGAAATAAGAGGTTTGCTCAATTTCGAAAATAAAAATGGAAAGTTAATAAATTTTGTAATGTTTGGATTACCTGAACTTATAGAAAATATAAAAATGGATATGCCTCTTGCTCAGCGAATATCTATCTCTGTAAGATTGAAACCTATGAACAAAAATACAACTGTAGATTATATTAACCATAGATTGAATGTTGCTGGAGCCGATGAAAAAATATTTACAGATAAAGCTTTGGATAAAATATATGAATATTCGGGAGGTATACCCAGAATAGTTAATACTATTGCGGACAACTCCTTGTTGGAGGGATACATTGAGGGCAAGAAGATTATAGATGAAAAAATTATTGAAAATACTGTAGTGGATCTAGGGTTGGTTACCTCTGCTAAATAATGTCATCCTTTGTAGATTTTCATATACATTCCAATTATTCTGATGGGGCTTATTCCTGTGCTAAAATTGAAAATATTAGTTTAGAAAACGATATTGAATATATATCTATTACTGATCATGATGATATAAAAAGTTCGGAATATGAATTTAAAAAAGTTATTAATATTAATGGAATAGAACTTTCTACTTACTACGAGGATAGTGAAATACATCTTTTGGGATATGGTTATGAGTCAAAAAATGAACATCTATCGAGGCTATCAAAATTAGTACAGAAGGAGAGAAGAAAAAGATTTGATAGGATGATTTTTAGGGCAAAAAAGAACAATCTTTTAAAAAAGAAAAATTACAAAAAAAAATATAGAATAAATTCCGAAAGCGAACTTCTTGGAAGAAATAAAGTAGCCGAAATTTTAATTAAAGAGGATGTTTGTAAACACAAAAGGGAAGCATATCATAAATATCTTGCCGAAAATAAAATGTTATATGAACCTGTGAAAGTATTTAATGTATATGAGGGATTGAAGATTTTAAGTAAAGAATGTAAAATTGTTGCTTTAGCTCATCCCCAGGTTACAAAAAAAGATGAAATTATAAAAGAAATGATCAATCATGGTATGAATGCTATCGAAGTTTATTATCCGTTTCATGATAAGGTTATAGTTGATTTTTACTTGAACCTGGCTGAAAAATATAATATTCTACCTGTAGGAGGTAGTGACTACCATAGGGGGGAATATAATTTTAAATTAAAAGATGAAAAAGTATCCGATTTTATTAGCAGTTTTAATTTATAGTACATTTCTAATTTTCTCAAATAGTATATTCATAGAAGGAGAACAGAAATCGTATATATATAATAGAGGTCTGTCTAATTACTATTTTCAAAATATACATCTGGATTTGATAAATGATTATTATGGTTTAAATTTTTTTAACACTGATATATTTAATATAAAATCAAAAAAAAATGGGATATATTTTTATTCTCTTTTAAACAGCCATGTTCTTGATAATAGCTTATTAAAAGCAGTTCAGGGAGAAGAATACCAATCATACCTATTTCATGTGAATAAAAAGAAGCTTTCTGGATTTGCAAACTTTTATACCAGATATAGATTTGATGATATGTACTGGGAAGGTAAAAATTATTTTCTTGAATATAATTGGAAAAAACATTCTTTACAGTTTTACCTAACAAAAAACAACAAACTACCGTCACAGAAGGAAAATTTTATAATGTATTCTATTTTTAAGTACAAATATTCAATTCCTGATTTTACGTTTTCATTGAAGAGGGAATAGCTGGAGAAAAATTTTTTAAAACAAAAGGATCAACTATTTAAAAGTAAAATAAATTATAATGGTAATATTTTTGGTAGTTCTGTTTTAGTTAATTCTGAAAAATATAAAATATCTTTTAAAAAACGGGGTACCATTTCCGGTTTTAATTATACGGTAAAACCTTTTTATTATGATAGTTTATTTGATATAGATTTTAACTTTAACTATAATAAACGATTTTATTTGGAGAAAAAAAGCAATTACGATTGGATTGGTATAAATCAAAACAACTATTATGAATTAGGTTACAATAGAAAGCATATAACCCTTTATGTGAGACATATTGATAATCAAATAGACTATAGAGCGGATATGGAAGATATAATAGTTTATGGAGCTAATTATAATTTTAAGTTAGATATTTATTCTGGTCTCAGTTTTATAACAACAGGTGATGTTTTTTCAAAAAATTATTTTAACGATATATTTAAAAATTCGGTTCTTTTTGAAAAATATTTTTTCCAAAATGATTTAAAACTTACAGTTTTAGTTACCTATAACTATATTACCAATAGTAAGGACCTGATTGGATCGGATTATTATGATGCATATTTTTCGATCGATTTAAAGGGCGGAAGATTTTTTGTTAAAATAAAAAATGCAATGAAAGATAAAATACATCATTATGAAAGAAATATTGATAAAAGAGAAATTGTAGCTGGCTTTAGTCTTTTTCTATATAATTGAAAATTTTCTTGAAAGAGTTGATGAAATTGGTAAAATCAAGAAGAAAAATAATTAAATAAAGGAGTGGAAAAAAATGAAAAGAGTGGAAAAGTGGAAATGGATGGTAATTATATTTGTTTTTCTAATTATGTTTTTTACAGCTTTACCTTCTACTGGATTATTAGATGATACAAAATTTGAAAAATGGTTCCCCCATAAGGTAAATCTAGGTCTTGATTTGCAGGGTGGAACACATGTTGTATTTATTGCTGATGTAGAGCAGCTAAAGAAGAAAATTGAAGAAAGAGGCGGCGAATTTAAGAAAAAAGATCTAACCGATGCTATGGATAGAGCCTTAAAAAAGATAAGAAACAGAGTTGATAAATTTGGTGTAGCTGAGCCGGTTATCAGACGGCAGGGAGAGAATAGAATAGTTGTTGAGCTGGCAGGAATTAAAAATCCAAGTAAAGTTGCAGAAGCTGTTGGAAGAACAGCTTATCTTGAATTCAAAATCGTAGCCCAAAATCAGTCTAAATATACAACTACGGTTCAGGAAGGAAAAGTACCTGATCGGAAAGTAAAAAAAGAGTATTTAACCAGCGCTGGTGAAGTTAATCAGAATGCTCTGCCGGAATCTCTTGAAATTAGATATCAAAAGGTAGAAAAAAGCAGGGATAAAGATGGGAAAATACCTTTTGTTTTAAGAAATGATGTTGTTGTAGAGGGAGATTCTCTTAAAGATGCTTTTGTTAGCACACAAAAAGGGCAGTATGTTGTTAGGATAAAATTTAATCCTGAAGGGGCAAGAAAATTTGCACGTGTAACCGGAGAATATACCGGGAGAAGGTTAGCTATTGTACTGGATAATGTAGTTCAGTCTGCTCCCTCCATAAATCAGAGAATCCCAAATGGTAGTGCCATTATTGAAGGGGATTTTCCTATGACTGAAGCACGAAATCTTGCTCTTGTATTAAAAACGGGAGCTCTCCCCGTTCCTCTTGAAATTGGATATAAGAGAACAGTTGGTGCTTCTTTAGGTCAGGATTCTGTGAATAAAGGGATGCTGAGTATTTTAATTGGATTTATACTGGTTGTTATATTTATGGTTGTTTACTATAAATGGAGTGGTGTTGTTGCAGATATAGCTTTGATTTTTAATTTGATTATTATTTTAGGTATTCTTGTTATGTTTAATGCTACTCTAACTTTACCTGGAATTGCAGGTATTTTATTAACAATTGGTATGTCTGTTGATGCAAATGTTTTAATATTTGAAAGAATTAGGGAAGAATCCAGATTGGGAAGAAGTGTTGCGAGAGCAATTTCCAATGGATTTGATAGAGCTTTTGTTACTATACTGGATGCCAATGTTACAACAATAATTACTGCAATTGTTCTATATAATTTTGGTTCAGGACCTATAAGAGGATTTGCAGTTACACTGATGATTGGAATTATTGCAAGTATGTTTACTGCACTGTTTGTATCCAGAGTTATTTATCAAACTGTTTTAACCCATAAAAATATACAAAAACTGAGCATATAGATGGAGTAGGTGATTATATATGCAATTTTTAGTTGATACTAATTATAAATTTGTAACGAAAAAAA
>CAZMFS010000169.1:0-5273 GCA_964565585.1 uncultured bacterium | reverse complement strand
AACACATTTTTAATCCTTTATCTGTTAGCATCATGTATTAGTGATTTTTCAAACAGGTTCTACAGTTATTTCTCCATTACTATAATAAACTTTTACGGTATCATTTTCAGAAACCTCGTTGGCAAGGATAAGGTTGGAAATATTATTAATAAGGTGCTTACTTATTACCCTCTGCAGAGGTCTTGCACCCATGGCAGGATCATAGCCAAGCTCGGCTAAATAATCTAAGGCATTTTCGGTTATTTCCAGCTTTATATCTTTTTCTCTCAATCTCTCTCTAAATTCATCGATTTGTAATTCAACTATATTTCTAATATCTCTGCTATTTAAAGCTTTAAATATAACAACTTCATCAATCCGGTTTATAAATTCGGGTTTAAAATGATTTCTCAATCTATTTTTTAAGTCATCTTCAACATTATCTATTACTTTATCTATGTTTTTCTTATCGGCGTTTTTGGTTCTATCCATAATCATATCTGCCCCGATGTTTGAGGTCATAATGATTATCGTATTTTTAAAATCAACGGTTCTACCCTTGCCATCAGTTAATCTACCGTCATCGAAAATCTGCAATAGTATATTAAACACTTCATGATGTGCCTTTTCAATTTCATCCATGAGAATAATTGAATAGGGTTTTCTTCTGACCTTTTCTGTTAGCTGTCCCCCCTCTTCATGACCAACATATCCTGGTGGAGAACCTATAAGCTTTGCAACAGCATGTTTTTCCATAAATTCGGACATATCCAGTCTTATTAGAAGTTCCTCGTCACCGTATAAAAATTCTGTAAGAGCTTTTGCAACCTCTGTTTTCCCCACACCTGTGGGACCCAAGAATAAAAATACTCCATTTGGTTTATCCGGATCGTTTAAACCTGCTCTTGATGCTCTAACAACCTCGCTTACTTTTTTAATCGCTTCATCCTGAGATACTACTCTTTCATGAATCTTATCTTCCATATTCAGTAACCGCTGTCCTTCCTTGACAGTAATTTTTGTAACGGGTACACCAGACCATTTTGAAATAATCTGGGCAATATCATCAAATTCAACAATACTATCCTTCTGATTTTCGGCTCTTTTATCATCCCATTCCGATTTTAATTCTTCATATTCTTTTTCTAATTTTTTTTCTTCTACTCCTAAATTTGCTACTTTTTCGTAGTCACCATCATTAAAAGCACTTTCCTTTTCAACCCGAATATTTTTAAGCTTTTTTTCAAGTTCATAAAGGTCATCGGGAATTATCAAACTATCCAGTTTAACCTTTGCACATGCCTCATCCAGTAAATCAACTGCCTTATCTGGCAAAAATCTATCCGAAATATATCTTGCAGATAATTTAGCTGCTGCTTTAATTGCCTCATCGGATATTTTAACGCCGTGAAACACTTCATACTTTTCCCTTAACCCATCAAGAATTTCTGCTGTATCCTCAACGCTTGGTTCTTTTACAAATATGGGCTGAAACCTTCTCTCTAAAGCTGGATCTTTTTCAATATATTTTCTGTATTCTTCTACTGTAGTAGCACCGACGCATTGAAGTTCTCCTCTTGCCAGTGCTGGTTTTAATATATTAGCTGCATCCATTGCTCCCTGGCTTCTTCCAGCACCAATAATTGTATGTATCTCATCAATAAAAAGAATCACATCTTCTCTGCTTTTGATTATATTTATAACTTTTTTAAGTCTTTCTTCAAATTCTCCCATATATTTTGCACCTGCCAATACAGAAGCCATATCTAGACTTAATATTGTTTTATTATGAAGGATCTCAGGAACCTGTTTTTCAACAATTCTTAGAGCTAATCCCTCAACTATTGCGGTTTTTCCAACTCCGGCTTCTCCTACAAGAACGGGATTATTTTTTAACCTTCTTGAAAGAATATGGATTAATCTTTCTATTTCTTCCTCTCTCTTAATTACGGGATCTAGTTTGTTGTTTTCGCCCATTTCTATTAAATTATTTGTAAACTGTTTTAAATACTCCTGCTCTTCTGATAGTTCTTCTTTTGATTTTTTTGATTTTGTATACTCTCTTACTTTCTGTCGTGCTTTATTTAATTCAATATCCAGATGGTACAGGATTCTAGCACCTATGCTTTCTTCTTCCTTTATTATACCTAAAAATATATGCTCATCTCCAACATAATCCTGACCAAAGTTGTTTGCTTCTTCAAAAGCAAATCTAAGTACTCTTTTAGCTCCAGTTGTAAAATTATCTTCACCAAAGCTTTCCTTTGTTTCCCCTTCATTAATATATTTTTCTGCTTCGTTTTTTACATCTTCATCGGTTATATTTAGCGCTGCAAAAGTTTTTTCCAGCACTTTGCCTTTATCATCTAACAGTCCGAGTAAGAGATGCTCAGTACCTATATAATTATTTCTATAATAAGTTGAATAATCTCTTGCGTTATAAATAACATTCCTTGCTCTATCATTAAATTTATCATATATATTCATATATCATGCCTCCCATTACTTGCCATCATTTAAAATAGCTTCAAAAACTGTCATAAAATCTTCATACTTTGTAAATATTCTTTTTCGAAACCACTTAAAAATATATAACCAGAACATAACAAAAATAGAGATAATCAATCCTGCTGCCGTGGTAAGTAAAGCTTCAGAAATACCCGAGGTAACCAATGCTTTTTTCTTTAGACTGAACTCACCTACTGCAATGAAAGATTTTATTATCCCGCTTATTGTTCCCAAAATACCAAGTAGAGGAGCAACTTTAACAGTAAATTCAAGAATGTTCATATTCTTTTTAGCTTTTTCCCAGAGTTTTTCCAGAGATATTTTTACTTTTGTATAAGAAAAGTAACTATAATTTTCAAAATTGTTTTTTAACATTTCATTAAAATAGTCATTTTCCTCAACACCGGCAAGGTTTTGTTTTTTTTCAAGTTTCTTTTCGTATTTATTTATATTTACCTTTCTGTCTCTATGATACAAATAAATATAAAATATAATCCTTTCAATAATTATTGCCAGTGAGAGAATCGATAAAAACAACAGGGGATAGCCCCAGATACCTGATTTACTTAAAAACAAATTAATATTCATTCTTTCCTCCAAATTCATTTTTATAACAAATACCCGCTAAATATGTTCCAAAAATACCTTATTTATATATTAAATCTATATATTGAAATCAATAATATCAAGTAAAAATTATACAAAAATCTGTGATCTAAAATTCTATTGGTTTAAATAATAGATTATCTCTTCACCTTTATAGTTTTTGAAATAATATTTTCCATTTTTTTTATTAATTTTCGAATTGGGACCCAGAAGAACTTTACCTTTGCCTCCGGGCAGATCAACAGCGAAATAAGGAATAGCCAAACCAGATATATATCCCTCAAGTTTTTTTAATATACTTATACCCTTCTCAGGCTTGACCCAGAAATGAGTTGTCCCCTTTACAAGGTCACACTGATGAAGATAATAAGGTTTGATTTTATTCTTTAAAAGATTCATAAAAAGCTCTGAAAGAATTTTATATGAATCATTAACCCCTTTAAGCAAAACAGACTGATTAAACACATAGGTTCCGGTTTTTACAATCTGTTTAACCTTGTCCATAGCTAAATCAGTTAATTCTCTTGGATGATTGAAATGTGTTAGCAAATAGAGATTTCTGTGTTTGTTAAATAGTGAAATAATTTTTTTGTTGATTTTTTGCGGAGCAACCACAGGTAATCTTGAACCGATTCTTATCAGTTTAATACTATTTAATCCAGATAATTTAGTAATAACTTCATCAAGCAATTCCTTCTCTGATAACAAAGGGTCTCCTCCGGATATAATTACATCTTCGATATTATTCTTTTCACAATAGCTTACGATATTATTTATATCCGAAGTATTTAATTCATATTTTTTTTTGGTCCATATTCTTTTTCGCATGCAGTGACGGCAGTGCACTAAACATATATTATTCAATAATAAAACGCCTCTATTTGGATATCTGTGAATAAATTTATCTACATTTTGTTTATTTTTTTCTCTAAACGGGTCATTCGAAATACTTCTTGAATTTTCAATTTCTTTAAAATCGGGAAAACTCTGAAGATAAATAGGATCTCTTTTAGAATATTTTTCTATTAAATTATCATAATATGATGTTATCTTAAAAGGATATCTATCCGTTACTTTTTTTAACCCAGTATAATTTTTTATTTTTTCTTTATAATCGTTTAATCTAAAGATTTCTGGCATTCCAGCATTTTCATTAATACCTGTTTTAATATTTCCAGATTCTCTTCGTTTACATCTTCTAATACATCTTTAACATATTCAACTCTCCGATTTATTACCTCTTTTACAATTTTGTTTGCCTGTTTAGTAATATCTATCTTAATTTTTCTCTTGTCCTTCTCATCCTTCTTTTTTACTATTAAATCTTTCTTTTCCATTCTATCCAGCATTTCAGAAACTGTACTTGGTGCAAGATCAAGTGCACCGCATAATTTTTTTAGACTTTTCGGAGAAGAAAAATAGATATCAACTATAATATCAAACTGTGATTTTGAAAGTTCATACTGATTAATAATTCTTCTTCCGTGTTTAAAAATATTAAAACTTGTTTTTCTTATTAAAAATTCTAACTCCTCATAAATATTCATAATTCTCACTTTCTATTATTTACAATCATATCATATTTTACTTCCCAAACCCGTTCACAATATTTGCACCTTAATTTAACAGGGCTTTTCTCCACAATTTCAAAATATGAAATTAAATTTTCTTTGTTAACTATACAGTTTGGATTCATGCAGTTTAAAAAACCTGTGATTTCCTCCGGAACATCAATAGATCTTTTTTCTACTACTTCGCTATTTTCAATTATATTTATAGTAGCTTCAGGTGCAATTAAAGCTATTTTATCTGTATCTTCTTTATCAATAATTTTATTTTCAAATTTTATAAGGTCTTTTTTTCCAACCTTTTGAGAGTCGAAATTAAGACCGATTGAAACAATTCCATCGTTCTTTTTGCCAAGAACTTCAAGTACCAGTAACCCTTTCGGAGCAGGGATATGATCCACTACAGTACCTTTTTCTATCTTAAAAACTTTATATGGCCTTTCCTGATTTTTATTACTCATTTTTACCCCTTTATTATTTTATTATTCCAAGTAACAATCCTATCAATGCCTGTCTTACAGGTACACCATTGTGAGCCTGTTCAAAGTATATTGCTCTGGGATCTTCATCCACAGAAACTGCTATTTCATCCACTCTGGGCAACGGGTGCAT
>CAZMFS010000168.1:0-5291 GCA_964565585.1 uncultured bacterium | reverse complement strand
CGGAACACCTTTGTGATGATAATTTCTTCGAAATTATATTACTGTAAATAGTATCAATAAAGCGTTACTTGGAGAAGAATTAACAATAACCTGGGAAGATATTTTGGATGAGAATGTCCAGATAGCTCTTTACAGGGATGGAACTTATTACAGGGGAATAACATCATCAACTGAAAGTGATGGAGAATATATCTGGCAGATACCTTCCGATTTTGAAACTGGGGAAAATTATAGAATTGAAGTAGCAAGCATAGATGACAGCAGTATATCCGATAAAGGAAATAGCTTTAGTATAGAGGAGAAAAATCTTAATTTAGTTATCCCCGATGGAAATGAAGATTGGGAAACAGACAGTGAATATAAAATTGAGTGGGAGACAAATATAGATTCTGCTGTTAAAGTTCTACTTTTAAAAAGTAACAGTACAAAAGAAGTTTTGGCAGAAAATATTCAGAATAAAAAATATATTAAATGGAGTATTCCTTTTGATTATGAGCTTGGAGATGATTACAGGATAAAAGTGGTTAGTACTTCAGACAGCAGTATAAATGATACCAGTGATGTTTCATTTTCAATTTCAATGAAAGATTATCTAACATTGAGTAAGCCTGAAGCAAATGATTTATTGCTGAAGGGTAACAGCTATAAAATTAAATGGGAGGATTCTAAAGATACAAACCTAAAAATTTCTCTGGTTAAAAACGGTCAAAAATTATATGAAATTGCTAATTCAACAGAAAATGATGGTGAATATCTATGGAAAGTTCCTAAAGATCTTGAAAGTGGAAATGATTACCAGATAAAATTGGTTAGTAAATACAACAGCCAGGTAATCGAATACAGCAATAATTTTTCCATCAGGGATAAAAAATTAAATGTAAGCAGCCCATCTTCTTCTGTAGCTTGGAGAAAAATGACTTCACAAAACATAAGGTGGAATACAAACTTAACGGGTAAATGTACTATCAAATTATTGAAGGAAGATGCAGTTATTAGCACAATTGCGGAGAATGTTGAGATGGAAAGTGAAAAATACAGCTGGTATATAAAGGATAATTATGAAACAGGTGATTTCTATAAAATAAAAATTATACCGGAAAGTGAGACTATTGAAAGTATAAGTGAAATTTTTGCTTTAGAAAAAGCTGAACATATAACGGTAATAAATCCTGAAGAGGAGAACAAATTTGTTAGAGGTGAAACGGTAAATATAGAATGGAATAGTAAAATCGATGATTCTGTTAATATTGAACTCTACAGGGATACACAAAGAGTAAAAACACTTGGAGAAAATATTACAAATAATGGAAGTTACAGCTGGACGATAACAGAGGATTTGGAAACTTCATCCAATTATAAAATCAAAATATCAAGTAGCCTCGATTCATCAAAAAGTGATTTAAGCGACAAATTCGCTGTTAATAAAAAGATTATAAATATTACAAGTCCATCAGAAAATGTACAGTGGAAAAAAGCTACCGACCACAGCATTGAGTGGGATACAAATTTTGGAAATAATGTTAAGATTGAAATTGTTGATGAAAACAATAATTCAACACTAATCGAAGATTTTACAGAAAATGATGGATATTATAAATGGTCAATAGGTGAGGATTTGCAGATTGGAATATATTCAATTAAAATAACAAGTCTGGATGCTGAAAATATTTTTGATAAAACAAATTCAGATGTTGAAATTAAAAAAGCAGATCCCTATAAAGTAGAGTCCCCCGATCAATTTACAACAATTAACAGAAAACGGGAACTAAATATTTCCTGGACTGCCAGAATAAATGATGCTGTGAACATCAAACTTTATCGGAAAGATAATTTGGTAAAAACAATAGTAAGCAATTATACTGATGGAACTGATTACACCTGGGAGGTACCATATGATTATCAAACTTCAGATAAATACAGAATAAAAGTTGAAAATAATTCCGATACAGGTAAATATGATTACAGCGAATATTTCGAAGTAAACAAACTAGAACCGGTAACTGTAACTTCCCCATCAAAAGATACCAGCTGGAGAGTAGATTCAGAGATAAAAATTGAATGGAATTCAGTTTTTGAGGAAAATGTTCAAATACTACTTTATAGAAACGATCAAAAAGTTAAAACAATAGAGGATTCCTACGATAATTACGGTATATATACTTGGTTAATTGATAATGAATTAATGGAATCCGATAAATATCAGATAAAAATTGAAAGTACAGAGGATAGTAGTTTAGAGGGATTAAGCGAATATTTCACTATAGAAGAGAAAAATCTAGAAATTACTTCTCCCGATATCAGTAGCGAATGGGAAATGATGACGGAACAGAATATTAAATGGGATACTAATTTGGAGGGCGAATGCTCAATTCATTTATATAAGGATGGAAGTGAAATTGAATCTCTTGCTGATAACTTGAATTTGAATGAAGGAAAGTACAGCTGGTATATCGAGGACAAATACGAAACTGGAGACATTTATTCGATAAAAATCATACCTGATAATGATGATATTGCTGCAGCAAGTGAAAATTTCAACCTTAAGAATCCTTCTTACATAACTGTAAAAAGTCCGGAAGATCAATCCAAACATGTCATAAAGGAAACTTTATCAATAGAATGGAGCAGCAAAATTCAGGATAATGTGAATATTGATCTTTTAAAATCTGAAGATAAAGTAACCACAATTGCTTCTGATACAAGTAATGATGGAAAATATAGCTGGGTAATCCCGGAAAGTATAGAGGAGTCTGACAAATATAGGATCACAATTTATAGCAGCAGCGACTCGGGAAAACAGGCTACAGGTGGAATGTTCACAATAGAGAAAAGAAGTATCGAAATAACTGAGCCGAATGGCGGTGAAAATTGGAAGCAATCAGAGGGACATTACATTTTATGGGATAGCAACTTCAGTAAAGATGTAAAAATTGAACTTGTTGATACAGACGACAATTCCATGCTTGTAGAGGAAAGCACGGATAATGATGGTCGCTGTTCATGGCATATTCCCGAAGATATAGATAAAGGTTCATATAGGATAAAAATTATCAATAAAAAGGACAATCAGATTTATGATACAAGTGATGAATACTTTAATATTGATTATGCTAACTATATTACAGTTAACAAACCGGTAGAAAACAGCACATTAAAAATTAATGAATCATATCAGATTAAATGGGAGGATGAAGTTGATGATAAAGTTGACATAAAACTTATAAAAGATGGTGAAATGGTTAAGTATCTTGCAGAAGAAATTCAAAATACAGGTTCTTACAGCTGGACACCTTCTTCTGATTTAACTCCTGATAGTAATTATAGGGTGAAAGTTGTAAGTAGATACGATCAATCTGAAACTGCTTTATCCGGCAAATTTAATATTGAAGAGAAATATATAAATATAGTTTCTCCAAAAGGTGGAGAAAAGTGGAAAGCCAATACCTCTCATATTATAAGCTGGGAAGATAATTTTGATGAAAGGATTAGAATTGATCTATATAAAAATGATTCAAAATACAAAACTATCGCTGAAACTGAGAGTGATGGAAGTTTTGAATGGAAAATTCCTGTAGATTTTAATTCCGGAATTTATAGTATAAGAATGACCAACATGGAAAATGGAAACCTATATAAAGAGGTTAAAAATATTGAAATATTAGAACCTGATTATTATACAATAAATAAGCCTAAGGATGGAGATACATTATATATAAATCGTACATACAATATAAACTGGGAAAGCATTATTTCGCATAATGTAAAAATCACTTTAATAAAAGATGGAGAAATAAAATCAGTTATTGCTGAAGATATAGAAAATAATGGAACTTATAGCTGGGAAGTTCCGGAAAATATCGGGGAAAATAAAATTTATAAGATAAAAGTTGAAAGTACAGAAGACAGCAGTAAATACGATATTATGGCCCATGGTATAAAAATTAAATACAGACCTATTTCTAAACCAACCGATTTAACCTTGCAGCTGGCTGAAAAAGAAAGAAAAATAAAACTTTCCTGGAAGGATAATTCTGATAACGAAAATTATTTTGAGATATATAGAAGTGAATTAGCAGGAGGTGATTTCACAAAAGTAGGAGAGGTTGAGGAAAATGTTACAGAGTGGTCTGATACAGATGTCACAGTAGGCGAATATACATATAAAATTATAGGTAAAAATGAAAATGTTTCTTCGGATGCTTCTGACAGCAAAACAATTGAATTTAGATATTTTGAATATATCAATCCTGGAAGTGGAGATATTCTAGAAACATCTGAAACATATAAGTTAGAATGGATAGGTAGATTTAAGGACAATATTATTATTGAACTTTATAAAAATGGAAGTAAATACAAAACAATAGCAGATTCTGCCGAAAATCTCGGAGAGTATTACTGGAATATTTCCGAAGAGGTTGAAGAATCCAGCAGGTATCAGATAAAATTAATAAACAGCAGTAATGATGACATTAATATTTACAGTAAGAAGTTTACTATTGTTAAAAATTATATTTCGGTAATAGAACCTGAAAAGGATGATATATTTAAAAGGAATAAAACATCCATAATTAAGTGGTACGATAAGATTGATGCTGATGTCAAAATAGACCTATATAAAAATAATACCTTTTATAAAAACATTGTAGAAAATACGGAAAGCGATGGCAAGTATTTCTGGACTCCTTCTTCAGATATAGAAACCGGCGAGGATTATGAAATTAAGATAATAAGCACTGCTGATAGTTCCGTTTCGGCTGAAAGTGATATTTTTACAATTGATAAGAATTTCTTACGGATAACTAATATAGAAACAAATGAAAAATGGAAACAGGACAGTATGCATAATATAAAATGGGAATCAGATACAGAAGATACCTACAAAGTTGAATTATATAGAGATGGTTCCTTTGAAAAATCTATTGCAGAAAATGTACAGACAAAACATTATGATTGGAAGATAAGTAGGGATTTAGCCAAAGGTAGCAATTATAATATTAAAGTTATTGGAGAAAATACAGGGCTTACATCAACAAGTGAATCAATAGAAATAATCGAGGGCGATTTTATGGAAATAGTTGCTCCAAAAGCTAATGAAAGCATATTAATTAATTCTGACTTTGAAATAAAATGGAATGCTGATATTACTGGCAATAGACGCATAGAACTTATAAAAGATGGAAGTTTCCATAAAGAGATAGCTTCTTCTATTGAAAATGATGGTTCATATATTTGGAGCCCGGATAAAGAACTTAACTCAGGTAATAGTTATAGGGTGAAACTAATTAGCTTAG